>NZ_JBGQQX010000037.1:0-25661 GCF_045528525.1 Ruoffia sp. FAM 26255
TCATCGATTGCACACAAACGGAACACGATTCCACGGAAATCCTTACACTACCGAACACCGTTGGAAGTATTTTTGAGTTACTTAGATGAAGCAGTTTTGTCTAGCTTAATTTGACAAATCAAAATATAAAAACATAATATTTTTTCTATGTTTTCTGTCTTATTAGTATGAAAATACCAATAATACGCTTTTTTAAAAAAATTAAGTATATCATTATAACTTTTTCACTAATCATGATATACTAAATTTGTTGGAAATTTATATTTGACAATCGAAAAAGAAATTTGAGGAGAGAAATATTTATGATAATTGGAATTCCGAAAGAAATTAAACCAAATGAAGATCGCGTTGGTATGACACCTGGTAACGTGCAAACGTTAGTGGATGCAGGTAATACTGTGTATGTTGAAAAACACGCTGGTGACGGATCAGGTTTTACTGATGAGGAATATATTGAAGCTGGCGCAGAAATCAAAGATGATGCAAAAGACGTATGGGCCGCTGATATGGTAATTAAAGTAAAAGAACCTCTACCAGCAGAATATGATTACTTCCACGATGGATTAATCTTATTCGCATATTTACATCTTGCTCCAGAAGTAAAATTAACACAAGCTCTTCTAGATAAAGGTGTTACAGGAATCGCATACGAAACAATGGTTGAGAATGGTGCGCTACCATTACTTATCCCAATGAGTGAAGTAGCAGGACGTATGGCTGTTCAAATTGGTGCTCACTTCTTAGAAAAACATAATGGTGGACGTGGAATTCTATTAGATGGTCTACCAGGCGTGAGCAGTGCCCACGTTGTTGTTATTGGTGGAGGTATCGTGGGATACAACTCAGCGAGACTCTCAGTTGGTATGGGAGCTAAAGTAACAATTTTAGATATTAATCCACAACGTTTAGCTGAATTAGAAGACTTATTAGGTGGACAAGTTGAAACACTAATGTCTACTGAAGAAAATATTGCGAAAGTAATCCAAGATGCTGACGTGGCTATTGGTTCTGTATTAATCCCAGGACGTCGCGCACCAATCTTAGTAACTGAAGATATGGTTAAAACAATGAAAGAAGGATCTGTGATCGTCGATATCGCTGTTGACCAAGGTGGTAACTTTGAAACAACGACTCACGCGACAACACATAAAGACCCTGTATACATTAAACATGGTGTTGTTCACTATACAGTTGCAAACATTCCAGGTGCTGTACCACGAACTGCGACATTAGGATTAACTAACGTAACATTACGTTACGCACAAGAAATTATCAACAAAGGTGTTAAAGAAGCAGCTTTAGGTAACTCAACAATCTTAACAGGAATTAATACTTATAAAGGTATTCTTACTCAAGAAGGTGTTGCTGAATCTCAAGACCGTGAATATCAAGAAGCTAAAGAATTATTAAATGATTAATTTAATTCAAAAAACGTCATCCTTATAAGGATGACGTTTTTTTTGCCGTACATTACCTACTGCGTCATTTAGAATGAGCATGCCGAAATATTCTTTTCATACTTTTAGATTCATAACACCGGTTTTCTTCTCGCATGATGGGCCGGCATTATTCTATGTAATGTTTATAATTTAAGTTATACCTCTTTTTCAGAGTGACAAAGTGTCACTCTCGTGCTATACTCACATAGTGACACTCTGTCACTAATAAGTTATAGAGGAGGTTTTGATATTCCAAAAGATACTTTTTTACATTTAGATGCTGAAAAACGCGTACAGATTGAATTGATTTTATTGGATGTTCTTTACGATCAGCCGCTGAGTCAAGTGAAGGTATCGGAAATCATTTCTTTAATGAATATGTCTCGGGGCGCTTTTTATAAGTATTTTAAAGATTTGGCTGATGCGAATGATTACTTAATATCAACCGTTGCACGCGCAATTCATATTGATATTATGCAGCACATTCAACAAAGTGAGAATGCCCTATTTGATGGGATTGCGAATTACTTGAAGGAAATTAGTCACCTCGATCATCAGGATATTCGATGGAAACAAATCAAATTCTTAACAGGAAGTGATCAATTAATATTCTCGAGACGTCGTAAAGTTCCATCTGAATCAAAGATGTTTGATCATTGGTTTTCGATATTAGAAAAGAACCACCTTGATATCTCAAATAAAAAAGAAGCAATCAGCTTTTTATACTTTGTCATGTCATTGGTTACAAATAGTTTAACTGAATTTATCGCCAATGAGTGGGATTCACAAACACTTCTCTTAGAATACAATCGAAAGATTTCTTGGTTACTTCATGGCTTAAACAACACAAAAGGAGAGTAATATGCAACACAAATTAGCACGTACGAGTATGATTTATATGATTTTAGGTCTGGCTTTCGGATTATTTGATCGTGAATTCGCTCGAATTTATGACTTTACTGGCTATACTCAATTAGGGGTATTACACACACACACTTTAATTTTAGGAATGTTCTTTTTCTTAATTGTATTAATTCTTGAACACCAATTTAAATTAAGCGCACACCGCCATTATAAAAAATTCATTATGTTCTACCAATCCGGTTTAGGCTTATCTTTACTAATTATGTTAATCCATGGATCAATGATTGTGATGGGAATGGAATCATCCGAAATGATGTCTGGGATTGCTGGTATTGGGCATATTCTACTAACAATTGGTCTTGGCTTTTTCTTTAAAGTATTAATAGATAGTATTAAAGCAGTTAAATAGTTTTATTTAAGAAGAGCCCCCTTTTAATCCTCGTTTGGATTTAAGGGGGCTCTTAATAGCTTGTACCTGATTAATTCGAGTTATTTATTTGATCAATCTTTTCAACAGCTTCGGTGAAATAATTTTTTAGTTGATTAATTGTTTCGATCGTTATTAATAAATTCTCTTCAGGAATATCAATTGATTTTATAACTTCTTTTTTATATTGTTGATAATATCGATCCAACAATGTATCACCCTCACTTGTATTGCTTATATAAGTGATTCATTTATCTGTTGTTGACTATTCTCGTATAACTATACCTTTGCCTTATAAGCTTGCCTTTAAATCTAGAAAACTATTCTCTCATTGTGCCCCTTCAAATCATTGTTTAATATAAATATATTTTGCTCCCTCAATACTTTTTTTATAAACAACATTTATATTATTTGACAAACTTTTATGTAAATGTTATTGTCTATGTAACATATGTATTTTAGATGTGTGAACTATTACGAGGAGGATTTAATATGGAATTTGACTACAAGGACCATGGTAAAAAGCCGTATGTAATAAATATCGAAGATGCAACGAAGGAAAATAATAACTATCGTACGACAATTTGGACAGGCGAAAAATTACAAGTAACTGTCATGTCAATTCAACCAGGTGATGATATTGGTTTAGAAGTACACGAAGGCATTGATCAATTTATTCGAATTGAAGATGGTGAAGGCTTATGTAAGATGGGGCCAACTGAAGATGATTTAAATGTACAAATAAAAGTATCTGATGATGATGCTGTATTTGTGCCCGCAAATAAGTGGCATAATATCGAGAATACTGGAGCTAAACCACTTAAGTTATATACAATATATGCTGGACCCGATCACTTAGAAGGAACAGTCCACCCGACTCATGCAGATGCAGAAAACGATCCGAATGAACATTAAATAATCAATCATTAACAAAACAACTCTGATCCGATGTTAGTTCATGACATTGGCTCAGAGTTTTTATATATATTTTTTATTAGTATATCTTGCATTGGCCTTTTAGAATGCTTACAATTAGGTTATATGTTTTTCAAAGAAAGGTGATTACCGTGTCAGAACTTATACAGATTAATAATCTAACAATTAAAACCAATACGCAAACAATCATAAGTAACTTATCATTTGACGTTCAACCCAACGAAATTCTTACGATTAATGGCCCTTCTGGGAGCGGTAAAAGTACCGTACTCAAATACCTTGCGCAATTACAAAGCCCTGCCTTAACAACGTCAGGTGACTATCTATTCAAAGGTGAGAATGCCGAGGACATTGACCCCATTGAATTACGTCAAAATGTCTCTTATTATTTCCAATCGCCAACCTTATTTGGTGAGACGGTGCGAGATAACTTACAGTTTAGTTATGATATTCGCGATATGGACTTTGATGAAGAGCTTGCGAAAGATTTACTTTCACATGTTCAATTACCGAAGTCGTATTTGGATAAAGACATTACAACTTTATCTGGTGGAGAGAAACAACGTGTGGCTTTAATTCGTAACGTTCAATTCCGCCCTGATATTCTCTTACTGGATGAAATTACAAGTGCGTTAGATTCAGATACTCGAAAAATCATCTGGGAATGGTTAAATCAATACCGTAAGGAAAACAATGTGACAGTGATTATAGTCAGCCACATTAAAAAAGAACAACAATTAGCTGACCGATTTATCACCTTAGATAAGATAGGCTTCGATGAAAGTGAGGATAATCATGAACCAGCTTAATGTAACCCCAACTTCTTTAGTTTTATCATTTATTTTAGTCATTATTGCGATTATCATTTCATACCGAAAAAAATTAAAACTTGAAAAAGAGTTAATTATTGCGATTGTCCGCATGATTGTTCAACTCGTTGTGGTTGGGTTCCTATTACAAGGAATTTTCCAAGTTAATAACACATTTGTAACACTAGCGATGATGCTAGTCATGATATTGAATGCTAGCTGGAATGCGGGACAACGTGGTAAAGGGCTGAAAAACGCTTTTATCAATTCTTTAATTGCGATTTTAACCACAGCGACGATTACGATTAGTGTGCTTGTACTTTCAGGTAGTTTAGAATTCACACCCTCTCAACTTATTCCAATTACTGGGATGATTATCGGGGGCTCAATGAGTTCGATTGGTTTAGCCTTCTCTACCCTATCACAGACGTTTACAGACCAAGCACAAGCCGTTCAAGAAAAACTGGCTCTTGGTGCGACACCTTATCAAGCTTCCCAATCGATTCTAAAAGCAACAATGAGTCGGGGGTTACAACCAACGATTGATAATACGAAGACGGTAGGAATAGTGACTTTACCAGGGATGATGGCTGGTTTGATGTTTGCGGGAATTGATCCTGCTAAAGCCATTCTTTATCAAATTATGGTTATGTTTATGATGCTAGCCTCTGCGGCAATTTCTACTTATATCGCGACTTACTTAACGTATCGTTCATTCTTTAGTGACCGAAACCAATTACGTACAAATCGATTAAAAGATAAATAAAAAAATGAGTTAGTGAGAAAATCTCACTAACTCATTTTTTGTTATGACAATTCAGATGTATCGTCGTCTGCTTCTTCCTTGATTTCTTCTTCAGCTAATACAGTGATGTCTTCATTGACTATAGGTTCTTCTGTGGGTTCAGTTGTTTCTGCGACTTCTATTTCAGGTTCTGGTTCAACTTTTTTCGAATCACCAATCGTAACTTGCGCTAACTCTTCTTTTGTTTTCTTCATTTCATCTTGCATGAATACTGTTCCTAAACTAATTAAGACTGGTAATAGGATAAATAGTGTCGCATTTTCAAAGAATTTTTGCCAGTACAATGACGTGAAATCAAAAGCATTCTGAAACGCAGCAGTTTGGGCATTCATTGCTGATTCCGCAATCACTTCGCTATTCATTGCTAATTGCTCAAGCGCTAAAGATGTTGCTGCAAAGTTAATCTCTCTAGCTGTTTGAAAGTAAGCTGTGATGAAAGCGAAGATTGCTCCAATGAGTACGATAAAGATATACCCCTTATAATTGCGTCCATTTTCTCCCACTTCGCTACCAGATTGTTGATTAAACCAAACTGTAAAGCGATTCCATAAGTTAAATTGGTTGATGAGTAAGATAACTAATATTACTATCACTACAATTTCAAAGACCATTTATTTTCCTCCTCAATTTTTTAATCTCTTTCGTTCCATTATACCGATGTTATTAGTTAAAAGTAAAATGAAATTGATTGTATCGAGTATTTTTATAGATGATCCTCTGTCCATTCTTTTAATACAACAGCATTATTATTGTCCTTATCCTTAGCTGCATATAACAAAGTTACAGGACCATCATCTAATTTTTCTTTGACCAAAGCTAGCCAAGAATTTTTCTCATCATGATTGTTCAACTCTTCTTCATATTTTTCTTTGAACCATGAGAATTTACCCTCTTCATGATCAAAGTCTTTACGTACGTCTGATGAAGGGGCCATGTCTTTAAACCACTCATCATGATGTAAGTCTTCTTTCTTAATGCCTCTCGGCCATTGACGGTCCACTAGTATGCGGTAACCATCTTGGTCTTTAGCATCATCATAAGCTCTTTTAATATGTATTTTCGCCATAATATAATCCTCCTTAAGTTGTTTAAAGCTGTATATAATTAGCTTAGCGCTAACTTAAAGTAAAGTCACGAGATACGCAAATTGTGGTCGGCACTTTAGTCCCTCACTTCCATGCAAAAAAGCTCAACAATCATGGTCATAAACCACAACGGTTGAGCTGTTCTGCTATTAACTATTTAAATTATTCAGAGTCACGACTTTTTGATGCGATATCTTTCTCAAGGTATTCAACAAACTCGTCGTAAGTCATTGTTTGAGAATCTTTAGAGCTGTATGGACGGATATTCACTGTGCCGTCTTCCACCTCTTGGTCTCCAATAACGATTTGGTATGGTACTTTAGACGTTTGAGCTTCACGAATCTTGTAACCTAATTTTTCGTTACGTAAGTCCATCTCAACGCGGTAACCTTTCGCTCTTAAATCATGGTAAAGTTCTTCAATACGGTCACCATGCGCATCATTACTTACAGGTAATAATACTGCTTGAACAGGCGCTAACCATGTTGGGAATGCCCCTTTATACTCTTCGATTAAGTAAGCAACGAAACGTTCCATTGTTGATACAACCCCACGGTGAATAACTACTGGACGGTGAGTATTATGTCCATCTTCACCGACATAGGTTAATTCAAAGCGTTCTGGTAATAAGAAGTCTAATTGAACCGTAGACATTGTTTCTTCAAGACCAATGGCCGTCTTGAATTGTACGTCTAATTTAGGTCCGTAGAAGGCTGCTTCACCAATCGCTTCAAAGTATTCTAGACCTAATTCGTCCATCGCTTCTTTTAACATTGCTTCTGCTTTTTCCCACATTTGATCGTCATCAAAGTATTTCTCTTTATCTTCTGGATCGCGGTAGCTTAAGCGGAAGCGGTAATCTGTAATATTAAAGTCGTTGTATACATCTTCAATTAATTTCAGTACGCGTTTGAATTCTTCTTTAATTTGGTCAGGACGTACAAAGATATGCGCGTCGTTCAATGTCATCTCACGTACACGTTGTAATCCTGATAAGGCACCTGATTTTTCGTAACGGTGCATCATACCTAATTCCGCAATACGGATTGGTAATTCACGGTAAGAGTGGATGTCGTTTTTGTAAATTAACATGTGATGTGGACAGTTCATTGGACGTAGGGCTAGCATTTCGCCGTCACCCATATCCATTAATGGGAACATGTCATCTTTATAGTGATCCCAGTGACCAGAAGTTTTATATAAATCTGATTTAGCCATGATTGGTGTATACACATGTTCATAACCTAAGTTAATTTCTTTATCCATAATGTAACGTTCAATGGTACGACGGATTGTTGCCCCGTTTGGTAACCAGAATGGGAGACCTTGCCCTGCTTCTTGATTAATCATGAAGATACCGAGTTCTTTACCTAACTTACGGTGGTCACGTTCTCTTGCTTCTTCACGTACACGTAAGAATTCATCTAATTCATCTTGTTTGAAGAATGCAGTACCGTAAACACGTTGCATCATAGTGTTATCTGAATTCCCTCTCCAGTATGCACCAGCCAGTGATAATAATTTAACCATTTTAATCTTACCTGTTGAAGGCATGTGTCCCCTGCGACATAAGTCAACAAATTCACCTTGTTGGTAAACCGAAATTTCTTCATCTTCCGGAAGTTCTTTAATTAATTCTTGTTTGAAAGTATCATCTTTGAAGATTTCTAAGGCTTCTTCTCTAGAAACGACGCGACCAACAATGTCGTGGTTTTCTGAGATAATTTTCTTCATTTCTTTTTCAATCTTAGGTAAGTCTTCTTCAGTGATTGGATCGTCTTTATAAGTATCGTAGTAGAATCCTGATTCAATCGCTGGTCCTACGCCAAATTGAATCCCTGGGTATAAACGAGTTAACGCATGTGCTAATAGATGCGCTGATGAGTGACGCATTAATTCTAAAGCTTCAGGGCTTTTGTTTGTGATAACTTCAATCGCACCATCTTTAGTAATCGGTGTATGGTAATCAATAATTTCCCCATCTAGTTTTCCTGCTAAGGCTGCTTTTTTAAGTGATTTACTAATTGAATCAGCAACATCAGCAATTGTAATACCTGCGTCAAATTCTTTTACATTTCCATCTGGAAACGTTAATTTAATTTTGTCCATGACCATTCTCCTCTTTTTTTAAAATATACAAAAAAATCCCATTGACTGAGCGTATACTCAATCAATGGGACGTGAAATTTAATACGTGGTTCCACCCAATTTTTTCCGTAGAGACACTAAATGAGTGTTCTATGAACTTCGTTCAAGCTTAACGGGCGTCTGCGTCTACTCCTAATATCGAAACCGAGTTCAGAGTAAAAGTATATGAAGGGGTCTTATATAAAGCAATGTAGGATGTCGCACCAAATCATCCCTCTCTGAAAGCATTGAGTTTACAAAGTTGTCTTCATGTAAAGTCGTTTATTCATTTAAGGGCTTTTCGCTTCCTAATGGCAGCAAAAGCTATATCATATTTATATCATGACTTTTATTGAATTACAAGTCCTATTGTCGCTTACCAAACTGAGAAAGCGTCACCAAGCCAGCACCTGTAATAAAAATACCCAGAAGCATTGGAAAGGCCAATTGTGTTTGTCCTTCTCTAAAATAATAGATGAATAAGACGATTACTTGAATGGCTAAGGCGATTCCAAAATAAATCATGAGTAGTCGCTTTTGTTTGAGTTCTTCTTCAGGATTACGGTTCAAATCATCCCTCCTTATCTATTTATATGTCTTAAGTTCTCTCCTGTAAGGGAGACTTCTTTTGCTAGGAAACGAATTCTTTCCATAATTCGCTTGGCTTTAATTGTTTCGTTACCACCATCTCTTGAGTGAGCTAAGTGGCTTTCGATCTCTTTTAAGTTAAAGTTCGACGAGAAGAATGTAGGTAATGACTCCTTCATACGGTATTCAAGAATGGTCGTCAATACTTCATCACGTACCCAAACGGTATTAGCTTCAGCTCCGATGTCATCAATAATTAGGATATCGACCGACTTCACATCTGTTAACACTTGTTGTGTTGAGTTATCCACAAAGGTTGATTTAATCTCCGTTGTAAAAGTTGGATAATGCATCATCGTCACACTTTTATTCAACTTCACCAGTGCATTGGCTAACGCACCCAGTAAATAAGTCTTCCCTACACCGAATTCCCCAGAAATGTATAAGCCTTGAGCACGATGTGGGTTCTTCTTGTACTCATCTAAAAAGCTGATCACTTCGGCTAAAAGTTGCTTACGCGACTCTGTATTGGCATAATACTCAGTCAAGGTTGCTTCTCTAACATCCGCAGACATCATTCGGTTGTCTAGTAAACTTCTTTGTTGCTGCTTCTCTTTGTTGTCATAGTAGGCCTTCGTTGGTACATATGACACATCGATGTAATTATAATTCAAGAACAAAACTGGTTTAAAACCAGGGTTTTGTCCTTGCTCTCCTTTTCTTAATAGATCCATTTCCCGTGCGAATTCATTCAATTTAGAAAGCGAATTTTCAATTATTTCTTGAGAAATGGCCTCTTCATGCTGGTTCACAAACGCTTTGACATCGGGATGATTTAAGACATAATCGACGGTCGCTTTATAATCTGCTTGAAACTTAGGATCTCTTGTAAACCGAGTCAGTATTTGATTAATTTTTTGCACTATGAATCACCTTCTTCCCCTATTAACTCATTCAGACGCTTACGCATCTCATCTTCACTATATTGCGGTTGAGATGCAGTTTGAGGAGTCTCTTGTTGTTGCTCGAACTGTTCCTTATCCTTCATCCAAGATGGAATAATCTCTTGATGCTGGGATTGTCCACGTTTCTTGTAATTCGAACGGTTTTCTCTTTGCTTCTGTTCGATTTCTTTCTTCTTGCGTTGTTCTTTCACATATTGCATCGCCTTAGGGATATTCGTTAATTCCTCTTGTTCCCATTCACTCGCTACACGTTGCAATTCGCCTTTATAAATATTCGGTCTGTCGTTAATCACTAAAAGATAGTAGATTAAAAAGTTCACAACATGTTCGTTTAAACGTGTTTTTTCTGCTAAATCTCTAATATAAAAATGCTCTGAATCGGTCGCGAAAGTTTTTTTGGCTTGCTTCATCTTATTCAAGAATGCATTACTCGGCATTTGTTCACACGAAATCACCAATTGAACCGCTTCTGGCGCTAATTCAGGATGTTGCGCTTTTAATTGTTGTCTGCGGTCTTCTACTTCTTCTTTTGTATGCATTCGAGACGTTCGGTTCGACTTCGTCCTTGGCTCAAGTTGGTCTTGTTGCAAATTCGATTGCCAATTCGATTCAGCTTTTTTATTTTGTCTTTGAGCAATTTTCTTCAAGTCATTTAAATTTACATTTCCGGTAGTTTTATCCATAGCTAAGTATACTAGATTAGCTAACTCGCTTTCTGTATTGCCGTAAATATCATGGATCGCATAAATCTGTTTTTTCAATTCTTCAGATAATTCTGAATGGTTTATTCCTTCAGAAATTACATAAGAAATAAATCGATTATATTCTAAACCTGGTGCATAATTATGCACTTTATCTGGTTGTTCGTCAATAACTTTTGTAGCAGCTTCATTGACTTGAATAGGATATAACGCCTTTTGAAAGGTGGACGTCTCCTCAGCATAACGATCCTCATCAATCGCTTCTACAGTTAAAAGTGTTGTTAACTCTTCGTAGTCTTTCTCGCCCAATTGATTTAATAAAGCTGTACTTAATAAAGCATCTTGGAAAAAGGCTTGATTGAGTAGGGGCAATTTTAAATCATAGAGAATTGTTTGATGTACGGGATTCGAATTTGATTTCATATCGCGATATGTTCGCATTAAACCGACGGCCTCGAGTTTTATCCGTGCTTCGTTCAATTCTTTAATACCAATGTTCAAGTGAAGTAGTAAAATTTGATGACGTAATGATCTGCGACTATCCAAGTGAACAGTTGTTGGCATTGACATTAGCGTTAAGTATAGACCCATACTTTCTGGACCGATAATTGGTTGATATAAATGAGTTAAACTTTCTAGATAATTAGCTGAAATATCTGCTTGCCCTTTTAAAACAAAGGGTTGAAGCGGATTAATGGTTAGGCTCATCTTGATCTTGACCTTCCTCAATCTGTGATCTATGCTTACCTGCCATAGATTCTAATTCTTTCATGAAACTCTCACGCGATTGGAATTCACGGTAGACACTCGCAAAGCGAATGTAGGCAACCTCATCCAATTCCATAAGAAGAGGCATGACATATTCCCCAATACGGCTTGTCTCGATCTCTTGGTCAGCGTCATCTCGAATGGACTCTTCCACTTGATTCACAAGTTCATTCATCTGCTCCACCGCAATCGGCCGTTTTTCCGCACTTCGAACAATGCCTCGCATTAATTTATCTCGATTAAATTCTTCACGCGTACCATCGCGTTTTACTACTAGTAATGGTGATTGCTCGATCCGCTCATGAGTATTGAAGCGAAAGCCACACTGTAAACATTCTCTTCTTCGACGAATGGATTGACCCTCTTCTGCCGGACGTGAGTCAATCACTTTGGATGACTGACCCTGACATTTAGGACATTGCATTGTACATACCTCCTTAAGTAATTACTTGTTATTCTCTGCTTTTAATAGTTGATCGATTTGTTTATGAGTCTCTTCAAGTGTGTTTGAATTATCAATCACGATTTCGCTCCATTTGGCCTTATCTTGAATCGATATCTGATTGCTAATAAGTTGGCGTGCATCTTCTTCACTCATTAGATTCCGCTTCATTAAGCGTTCTAATTGAATGTCTGGGGATACGTATACAAGCCAGACAGCATCCGTTGGAATATCTATATCCACTTCATAATACAAAGGAATATCCACAAAGATCAATGAATGGCCTTCTTCTTTATATGCTGCCATTCTCTCTTTGGATTCTTTAGAAATTAACGGATGTAAAATCTGATTGAGTTTCTCTTTACTCGCTGCGTCATTAAACACAATATTGCTTAAAGCTTTTCTGTTTAACGTTCCATCTTCTTGGATAATACCTTCACCGAAATTTTCTTTCAGACGCTCTAAGCCGACAGTGCCTTTTTCAACCACAATACGACTAATAATATCTGTATCAATCACTGGATACCCTTGTTGAATTAAATACTTTGAAACCGTGGATTTACCAGTAGCGATACTTCCTGTTATAGCAATAGCTTTCATACGTTTATCTCCTGTTATAATCTTTGGCATACGGGACAAAAGTGCGTCCCTCTTTGGACTACGCGGATTTTCTCAATGGGAGTTTGACACCGGACACAAGGCTCACCGGTCTTACCATATACTTTTAATTCGTTCTGATAGCGTCCTGCTTCTCCAACAGTATTGCGGTAACTTCGAATCGTTGATCCACCAAGTTCCACTGCCTTACTCATTATATGAATTATAGCATGATACAAGGTATTGATTTGTTTATCTGATAGTTGGAATCCGGCTGTTTGTGGGTGAATCTGCGCTTCGAATAGGACTTCATCCACATAAATATTTCCTAAGCCAGTTACTATCTTTTGTGATAACAAAGCCGATTTGATAGGTTGCTTTGACTTCTCTAATTGATCTTTGAAGTCCTCTAAATGAAACTCTGCTTCCGTTGGTTCTGGACCAATCTTTCGTTCGGCAAAGAATGCTTCAATTAAATATTTTGGAACATACTCCATTCTACCAAATTTCCGTACATCATTATAATGTAATTGGCTCTTATCATGAAACTCAATGATGACATGCGTATGTTTGTCTTTTGTTAGTGGTACTTCCCCTTTTGGAAAATAAAAATACTTTCCTTCCATCCGCAAATGAGATACTAAATAACCATCAGGAAAACGGAATAATAAGTATTTACCTCGTCTGTCCACCGATAATATGGTCTCATCAATTAAGGGCAGAAGGACATTTGGATTCTCTTCAAATTGAACAACAATTCGCTTCCAAAAGACGTTAATATTTTTAATTTTTTTATCTTTGACTAATTTGTCTAAACCTTTTCGATTTACTTCAACTTCCGGTAACTCGGGCATGCAAGCACCTCTTTCTACATATGATAATTATAACAAAATTTCTATATACTTTGGACATAAAATACCGAATTATATTAAAATACCCAAATGCTTTCACATTTGGGAGTCACCAAGTAATTTCAAACTTTTATAAGCAAATTAACCTTCCACTTCATAATTCCTTAACGCAAATTTTTCAATTTGTATTAAGATAAAGTTGCACGCAATACATAATAAAACCGTCAAAATCATCCCCCAAAGAATTTGAACCATGTCTTGTGTTCTTAAACCTGAGAAGAGAATCGTTCCCAAGCCTCCAGCATTAATTGTCGCACCAATGGTCGCAATTCCGATACTCGAAGTCATGGCAAGTCGTATCCCACTAAAGATTGCCTTAGAAGAAAGTGGCAGGTAGATTCGAAAGAATAATTCTTTATCCGTCATTCCCATCCCGATAGCTGCTTCCACAATCATAGGGTCAATTTCTTGTATTCCTGTACTAAAGGTCCGCAGCAAAATATATTCACAGTACAATGTGAGGACAATCATAGCCATATCTGCGCCTAAGCCTGTCACAGGAATTAATAGCGCAAACAAAGCATAACTTGGAACGGAATATAAAGCAGAGAAAAAGTAAGTCAGTCGCTTTAACCATCTTTGGTTATGAATTAAAGTATAGATAATCACGCCAGCAATCGCAATGGCGATGAGTAATGAGATGGTCACAAGTTGCAGATGTGTTACTGTCGCATCAATAAGACGGTCACTATATCGAACTAAGTAATCAATCATATTAACTCACTCCATAATGATTCTTCTTCGCGAACCGTATCTAATAAACTATTCACGAATGCACCTTTTGGATTTTTTATAATATTTTGAGGTGTATCATATTGCTCGATGCGTCCTTTATCCATAATCATTACGCGATCGCCGAGTAAGAAGGCTTCATTGATGTCATGTGTAACGAATAGGAATGTTTTACTGTCTAATTCTGCATGGATTGCTTTAATTTGTGACTGCAATTCTTTACGGGTAATCGCATCAACAGAACCAAAAGGCTCGTCCAACAACATAATTTGAGGATTGGCTGCGAGTGCACGTGCCACGCCAATACGCTGTTGTTGACCACCGGATAATTGCTTAGGATATCGGTGTGCATATTCGGAATACGGCAATTGAATTAAAGCCATTAGTTCTGTTACGCGTTCTTTAATCTTTTCTGGTTCCCAGCCAAGTAATTCTGGCACGGTAGCAATATTCTTTTCAATCGTAATGTGTGGGAAAAGTCCAATTTGTTGAACAACATAGCCGATTTGTCGGCGCAATTCGATTAAATCATACTCTTTAATTTCTTTATCATTGATTTCAATTTGACCACTGTTTGGTTCGATCAAGCGGTTGACCATTTTTAAAGTCGTTGTCTTACCTGACCCAGATGAGCCAAGAATCGTTATGAATTGACCTTCTTCAATATTAAATGACAAATCTTTGATGATTTCTTTGTCACCAAAAGATTTGTTGATGTTTCTGAATTTTATCTTAGTATTAGCCATGGTTCTCCCCCACTTTCTCTATTAATAAATCCATTAAAGCCATACTTAATAGCGATAATAATGCCACCGTTCCCCCACCGATGACTAATAAATCCATTCGGTAAAGTCCTAACCCAGTGAAGATTAACGTTCCCAATCCTCCGGCTCCGATATAAGTTGCTAAAGTTGCACTGGCAATAATTTCAACTAAGGCTAGTTTAATTCCATTTAAAATGTAAGGCGCTGCAAGTGGAATTTCAATCCGGTTACGTAATTGTTTCTGGTTCATTCCAATGCCCCGAGCCACTTCTATAGTGATCGCTGGAATTTCATTAAAGCCAAGAATCGTATTCATAATAATTGGCGGAATGGCCAGAAAAGTTAACGCAATCAGTGCCGGTAATTCTCCCACCCCTATGATTGGTATTAAGATGAATAACACCGCTAGACTCGGTATAATACGCAGTAATTGCGAAGACGTTGTTAAGACCTCACCTACCTTCTTATTTCGGTAACTAAAATAACCTAAGGGTATGCCGATACATATCGCAATAATTAAGGCTATTAGACTTAGTTTAATATGTTGGACCAAATATCCGGTGAACTCACTAGCGTCTGTTTGAAAGTATTCAATGATTTGTTTAAGCAAGCAATTCCCTCCAATTCTAATTTGTTGTCGCATCTTCTGTATAGTTTACATGATTTAGACTCTTTTCCCAAAATACTTGTTTCCAATAAAAATACGCAAGTAGAGAGCTTTCTTCTACTCGCGTAAAATTTGTGTGCTTGGTTTATTGAATCGAATGATAGTATTCTTCCGCAACTTCCATATAGTCTCGCCCCTCAATATCAACGCTAGCATTCAGAGCAACAACGGTTTGTGTATCTAGTGTTGCGTTAATGTCATTAATAATAGTTTCAATATCAGGGTTCGCTTCGAGTACATCTTGGCGAACAATCGGCACTAAATTATAGGGTGGCCAGAAGTTTTGGTCATCTTCTAACACTTTATACATATCAGTATTCGATAATTGCCCTTCAGTCGTGTAAGCAGGTGTCGCATCTGCTTCATCACTACTTAAGACTTGATATTTTAAGCTATTATCATAGACAGTGATTGATTCAAAATTGAATTCACCGTAGACTTCCTCAAGTCCTTCTAAGCCGTCTTCTCGTTCTTCGAACTCACCTTGAGACGCAAAGCGAATGTTTTCAGCATTTGCTTGTAAATCACTGATTGTATCAATACCGTATTCTTCAGAAGCAGCGGTTGTAATTGCGATACCTTGTGAATCGTTCGCTGGCGCATATTCAAGTGTCGTTAACTCGCCACCTTCTTCGTAAGCATTACGAATTGTTTCAGCAACACTATCAGGATCTGTATCCATCGGTAAGTTGAAGATACTTAATAAGGCTGTCCCAGTATATTCTGGATACAAATCAATTTCTGCATTTTCAATGGCTTGTGGAATCACTGAACTTGCGATACTTGGTACGCGCTCGACTGAGTAACCATTCTCTTCTAAAGCTAAGGCGTAAATTTCACTCACGATCAGACTTTCAGTGAAGTCTTTTGATCCAATTTTTATGTTGTCACCTGAAGCGCCGGAAGAACAACCGACAAGAACTAAGCTGACTAAGACGAGTAAGATCATTATATTTTTTGCTTTTTTCATACTTCGACTCCTTTTATGAAATTAGGTGATTGGCGTTGAAATTTTCGCCACTTTCACCGTAGAGACTGTGATCAATTTCAATAAACAGTAATTTAATTATAGGATAATCCTAGCTATCAAGCAATTGATTGAACTTCAGGCGAAATTATTATAGATTGCTCTCGTTAATCGCCACATCAGAAACACTTTTTTTATTCTTCCTGTTAACACTGGGAAAAACACCAAAAAAAGACCCTCACCCTATTAAGAGTAAGAGTCTAGTATTCAATATTATAGTTCGTACCAATTAATCCCTTGGTTATAGTCAACTTCTAAAGGTACGTCTAAATTTGCAGCGTGTTCCATAATTTCTGGTACGAGCTCACTTAAGCGTTCCATCTCCTCTGCAGGTGCTTCTAAGATTAACTCATCATGCACTTGTAATAAGATTCTTGCTTGAAGTCCTTCATCATCAATGGCTTTTTGAAGACGAATCATTGCGATCTTCAAGATATCTGCCGCAGTCCCTTGAATCGGTGAGTTCATCGCTGTTCGTTCTGCGAATGAACGAATATTGAAGTTGCTTGCCTTAATATCAGGTAAATAACGACGGCGATGGAATAATGTGCTGACGTAACCATCTTCACGAGCTTTTTCAACTATGTCATCCATAAATTTCTGAACACCTGGGTACATTTCAAAGTAGCGTTCAATGAATTCTTTCGCTTCAGGTCTTGGAATGTTTAAGTTTTGTGAAAGACCGTAGTCACTAATTCCGTATACAATTCCAAAGTTTACGGCCTTAGCTTGGCGACGTAAGTTGCTGTCAACATCCGCATTTGATTCTAAGTTGAACACACGTCTAGCAGTAGCCGAGTGAATATCTTCACCCGCAATAAAGTCATTCGTCATATGTTCTTCTTTACTGATATGCGCAAGTACACGGAGTTCAATTTGCGAATAGTCGGCACCAAATAATTGCCAACCTTCTTCTGAAGGAATGAAGGCTTGACGAATTTTACGGCCTTCTTCTAAACGTACCGGAATATTTTGTAAGTTTGGATCCGCACTACTTAAACGACCCGTTTGCGTTAAAGTTTGGACGAATTTCGTATGGATCTTCCCATCTTCTTTAATATATCCTGGTAGGCCAGCTAAGTAAGTTCCTTGAAGTTTACTGATAGAACGGTAATCAAGAATTTCTTGAATAATGGGATGCTTATCTAACAGTTTTTCAAGAACGTTGGCAGCTGTACTGTAGCCTGTTTTAGTCTTTTTAATGACTGGTAAGCCCATCTTATCGAATAGAATTTCACCTAACTGTTTTGGTGAATTCACGTTAAATTCTTCACCCGCATATTCGTGAATACGAGCTTCCATTTGTTTTAATCGTTCGATTAATTCTTCGTTCTTCTCTTCTAATGTTGCGCCGTCTACTTTAATTCCGGCAATTTCCATTCGAGCTAGAACACGTGCCACTGGCACTTCGATGTCTTCGTATAGATCATCCATCTCTAAATCAACTAGACGAGTACGTAATGGCTCTACTAACGCATCCAATGCTATGGCTTTACTTGCGACATGGTTTACGGTTACCTCTGTGTCTTCTGCTAATTTTCGCTTAGCACCTTTTCCGTAAACCATCTCGTCTAACTCAACATTCACTGGTACTTCTAGCGCTCTGACGACATTCGCAATCTCGTCCATATGATTCGCTTCAACGAGGTAAGCCGCAATTAAAGTATCAAATATGATTCCTTTTAATTGAATCCCATAATGACTTGTTAAGACTTCATCTCGTTTTGAGTCGAATAAAATTTTATCAACTGACTCATCTTCTAGCCAAGCTTTGAAATTCGTTTCATTTAAAGCGACAGATGCCTCAGCAACATAAACCGTATTCGCAACTTGATCATACCAAGAAACATATAAAACATCATCAAAATGATAATTGTCCCCAATAGTTTCAAAGTATACTGCTGTTTGTTTAGGTAAAATATCTTCTGTGATTGCATCTACAAACTGTACGTCGTATTCAAGTTGTGGTTCGTCCGATTCAATCGCTGTGATATCGACATCTGACGTCGCTTGAAGTTCAGTCAAGAAACTATTAAATTCCATTTGACGGTAAAATTCAACGAGCTCTTCAATATTCTTCCCTTCATAAGTGATGTCGTCAATCCCGATTTCAATTGGCGCTTCCAATAAGATTTCAGCTAATTCTCTACTCATGAACGCTTCTTCTTTTTCATTGGTTAAGTTTTCTTTCATCTTAGATGGTTTTAACTCATCAAGACGCTCATACAATTCTTCGACAGAATGATATTCTTTGATTAATTTAATGGCCGTCTTCTCACCGATGCGTGTGACACCTGGGTAATTATCCGATGGGTCTCCCATTAGACCTTTTAACTCAATAAACTGCTTTGGCGTCACTCCGTATGTTTCCATCACTGTCTCTGGCGTATAAGCTTCTAATTGGCTCACACCTTTGCGGGTAATATACACCGTGACGTTGTCTGTGGCGAGTTGAATTAAGTCTTTATCTCCAGAAATAACAATAACTTCATCATGCGAATCTGCTTGATGCGATAGTGTTCCAATCACATCATCCGCTTCATAATGCAAGATATCATAGTGTTTCATTCCGTATGCATCTAATAAGACTTTAAGATAAGGCATTTGTTCTTTGAATTCACTTGGCGTTTTTTGTCGCCCGCCTTTATACTCTTTAAACATATCCGTTCTGAATGTCACTTCACTTTTGTCAAATGCGACTAATATGTGTGTCGGTTGAAATTGTTCCATGACACTGTCTAACATTCGATGAAAACTATAAAGTGCATTCGTGTGTAGACCTGATTTGTTCTTAAAACGGTCTAAATCTAAGATTGAATAAAAAGCTCGAAAGGCAAGACTACTTCCGTCAATTAACATAATTTTACGTTGACTCATTGAATATTCCTCCATCTTTAATTATTAAGCACAAACAGCCAACGAATTCTAACTCGTTGGCCGCTTGTTGTTTCTATTCTATAATCGGTTCGGGCTTAAGTTAGCATATGCTTTCTCAAATTGACGAGAAAGTTCATCAATGTCTCCTGCGCCCATGAACAGGAATACTGCATCTTTATAACCCATTAATGGTGATAAGTGATCCGTTGAGATGATTTCAACATTTTGATGGATTAATTTCGCAAGGTCTTCAATGGTTACTTCCCCGTTCGCTTCACGCGCTGAGTTAAATATCTCTACAAGATACACTTTATCCGCTAAAGAAAGCGACTCTGCAAACTCATTCAACATCGCCACCGTTCTAGAGAACGTATGGGGTTGGAAGATTGCGACAATTTCACGATTTGGGTAGCGTTGTTTTGCTGCATCAATGGTTGCAGTGATCTCAGATGGATGATGTGCATAGTCATCAATGATTGTTAAATCTTGAATTTGACGTGCTGAGAAACGACGTTTCACGCCAGCAAAAGTTGCGATATGCTCTTTAACATCTTCTGCTCTAAAGCCTTCTAAATAAAGCACTGTAATGACTGATAAAGCATTTAAGATATTGTGCTCACCAAAGACTGGAATTGCAAATCTTCCGAATACTTCCCCGTCAATGACAACGTCGAATTCAGACCCTTCAACAGTTCGGTCGATATTTTTTGCATGTACTTGTGATTCTTCAGTCAGTCCATAGTAATAAATAGGCACCTCTGCCTTTAATTCCGATAAATATTCGTCATCCCCACAAGCAATAATTGCTTTATTCGCTTGATTAGAGAACGTTTGAATCGCTTCAAATACATCCTCAATTGAGCGGTAGTAATCTGGATGATCAAAATCAATGTTAGTAACAATAGTATAATCCGGTTTGTAAGCTAAGAAATGACGGCGGTATTCACATGCTTCTAGTGCAAAGTATGTCGCTGTCTCATCCCCAAATCCAGTTCCATCACCAATTAAATAACTTGTCGGTGCAAGATTTTTCAATGTGTGTGATAGTAAGCCAGTTGTTGATGTCTTACCGTGTGAACCTGTCACTGCAATGCTTGTATAGTTCTGAATTAAACCACCAATAAAGTCATGGTAACGATAAATTTCTAAGCCTAATTCTCTGGCTCTAACTAATTCTGGATGATCATCATTAAATGCATTCCCAGCAATAATTGTTAAATCCTCGGTAATATTGTCAGCATCAAATTCTAAAATCGTAATATTTTGGTTTTCTAATTCTTGTTGTGTAAAGAAATATTTCCCTACATCACTTCCTTGAACTTCAAAGTCTTCGCCATGAAGAATCAGTGCTAAAGCACTCATTCCAGACCCTTTTATTCCAACAAAATGATATTTATGTTCTTTATTAATCATATTCATATATTTTATTGCCTCCTAGTCCTCAAACAATAAAAAGTTGTTTTTAGATTTTTGCAATCTTTTAGCTAGTAATCTTGTATTCTCGTCTACTTGTCGGTTGCTTAATTTTGGTTTCTTATATGGTTTTGGTAATTCAGTCGCTTTGAAAGGTCGCTCTTCAAATGAATTGTCTTCAATTTGTTCTTCTTCATCTTGAACTTCATGAGTATTTGCCACTTGTTTCTTAAATGAAGGTTCGTAATTGGACCTCAGAGACGGTTTAGTTGCATCCCAGTTACTGACTACCATCGATGTTTCATCATCATTTAATTGAGTTTCTTCTAAGCTCTGTTGCGTATTTAACGATGTCGTCTGTTTATTTTGCTTCTTCAAAAAAGGAATCTCATAATGTTCCAGTCCACTTTGTTGAGTTGTCTGTTTTGGTTCACGAAGTGAGTCCTCTTTTGTTTCTTTCGCTTCAACCAGCTGATTATCTTTGGGTTGTTGCTTTTTCTTTTGTTGATTCAGATAGGCTGGTTCAAACTTAGATTTACCAGAATCCATTCCTTGAGTTGGATGAGCGAAGCGTCTTTTATCTGACTGACCACTTCGGTTGTTAAATGCGGGTCCTTCGTATTTTTTCATTATTACACATCCTTGACTACTAGTTTAATCAACTTTTATTACTTGTATGAAGCGACAACTTCTTCAAGGCTCATTCCTGGCTCAAAAGAATCTTTCAACTCCCAAATACCTGGTAAATCTTCGATATCAGATAAACCTAATTCACGGGTTGAACAAATCATACCAGAACTCTCAACACCACGTAATTCACCTGGCCAAATAATCATACCATTAGGCATTGTAGCGCCTGGGCGAGCCACGAGGACATTCATATCTTCAGCAATATTATCTGCTCCACAAACAATTTGTAAAACTTCTCCGCCGACATTTGTTTGTGTCACTGATAAATGGTCGCTATCCTCGTGTTTTTTACATGATTCAACGTATCCTACTACGAATTTAGGTTTTGAGTCAACCTCTACTTCAATGTCAAATCCCGCTTCTTTAATCTTGTCATTAACTTGAGACACTTGCTCTTCAGTTAAATCAACATTCCCATGACCATTTGGTTTAAATGTTTCAGAAATATTAAATAAATTAATTGACATAACTTCGTTATCTTGAGTACTATCTCTCACGATTGTTACACCATTATTTGATTCTGTTGATAAATGATTCTCGTCTGCTTTCCCGCGAGTTAACATTAAGACATCTCCAACACCTTGTTCATTGTAAAATGCAATCCACATAATTATTATATCCTTTCTTTCAGCCGATATTAAGTATTTTGAACTAACGTTTCGTAAGTCGTACGATCAAATGTTGTGACTACAGCTTCTAACATTGCTTGTGCAGCTTCATAGTCAGAAATTCTAAAGAGTGATTGATGACCATGAATATATCTCGCTGGCACACCAATAACTCCACTGATGACACCATCATTCATCGTGTGAGCAGCACCTGCGTCTGTTCCACCTTTTGAGAAGAAATATTGATACGGAATATTGTTTGTCTCTGCCGTATCTAATAAATATTCACGTAAACCTTTGTGAGTAATCATTCCTGGATCTTGAACGCGTAGTAAGAAGCCTTCGCCTAAGCGACCTTGAACATCTTTCTTACCTTCAGCATCAGCAGCTGGTGAGCAATCAACCGCTAAGAATAAATCTGGTTGATAACGGTGAACTGCTCCACGAATACCACGTAAGCCCACTTCCTCTTGAACAGATGCGCCCATAATTAATTCTGAATTAAGTGATTGACCTTGGATTTTTTCTAATGTATCTAAGATTACAGCACTCCCGTAACGGTTATCCCAAGCTTTACTAATGATTGATTCGTTATTCGCTGTACGAATTGTCTCTACATCAGGGACTAAGCTATCGCCTGGACGTACGCCATAAGACATCGCTTCTTCTTTGGAAGTAAAACCAGCATCAAATAAAATATCTGATGGTTTTAATGATTGTGCTTTGCTTCCGCGTAATAAGTGAGGAGCCACTGCACTTGAGACACAAGGATAGTTTCCTTGTTTTGTTTGTAAAGTAAAACGTTGTGCCGATACAGCGTACACATTCCAGCCACCGATCGGTGTCACTTTGAATGTTCCGTTATCGTTAATTTGGCTTACCATGAAACCAACTTCATCCATATGAGCTGCAACCATTAATTTAGGTGCATCTTCTGTTGATGATTTTTTAATTCCAAAGATATTTCCTAAGCCACTTATCTCAACTTCGTCAACAAGTGGTGTTAATTTCTCTTTGAGGTAAGCTCTTACTTCGCCCTCATTACCGGAAATCCCTTGTAATTCAGTTAATTCTTTAATTCGTTTAAATTGATTATCATTAATAGTCATGCAGTTAAACTGCCTCCTTCTAATATAATTTATCTGTAAACAATCCCTCTAATTGTTGCACAAATCACGTCAAAATGCAATTTATAAGTAGCTATTATTACACTGAAAATTCTCTCATCAAACCAGTCATTATACACATTTTATATAATGGTTTCCAAGGTTTTCTTTAGCCATGAAACAGACAACGTGTTAAACTAGTTTAAGAATCTAATATTAGGAGTGAAAGTACATGAGTGAAAATAAAAACAATAAAAATCTAAACTACAATTATGATAATAACGGTCTCTTAGGTGGACTACTTTTAGCAACCGGTGTCCTCATCGGAGCAGCAGCGACCTTACTAATTAAAGAAAACCGTCCTAAAAAAGCAGGCCTTGTCTTAGAGACAGCAAAAAACCGCCTCGGACAAAATGGAAACGTTGTTGGTTCTTGGATCGATTACGATTCAGTTGAATATGATTTATTTGAAGACAAGCCCCTTGTTTACATTGGTGGCGTAACTGTAGAAAATGCTGAAGGTCGTTTACAATATCAATTCGCAAGTGATATTTATACGGGTGAACTTATCGATTATTATTTAATTAATCAAAATAACTAAAAAAAGATTGACCCTCATTCTTATCATGGTAAAATATTTGATATTGTGATTTTTTTAAGTTAGTTTTTGGGGGGAGGCAGAATAATCTATGTATGACCAACAAGGCGATTGGGAACTTCACCCAATTGCAGGTGCATCTGGTGATGCTTATATGGGCGTAAAATCAGACGAGAAAGTATTCTTTAAACGAAATACTTCTCCATTTATCGCAGCATTATCTGCTGAAGGCATTGCCCCCAAATTAATGTGGACGCAAAGAACTTTCTCCGGTGATACATTTACCGCCCAGGAATGGAAAGATGGACGTCTATTAAAGAAAGAAGATATGGGTTCAAAAGAAGTCATTGAATTAATCCGTCAAATACATGGCTCAGATAATTTATTACTCATGCTCAAACGAATGGGCGAGCGTAATTATTATCCTTTGGATTTTATTAATCAATATTTTGTGGATTTGTCACCTACGCTTGCTTCGAATCATTTCTTAAACGAAGTCATTCGACATATGGAAGATGCCATTGATAAAGATTTTTATGATGTGCGCCGGACAGTATGCCACGGAGATTTAAATCATAATAACTTTTTGAAGAGCCATGATGACCATCTCTATCTCGTTGATTGGGAAAGTGTTAAAGTAGCTGATCCTTTAAGTGATATTACAATGATACTTGTACATTATTTTTCCCCGAGTGAATGGATGGCTTGGTTTGAGTTATATAACTACCCTATTAACAATTCTTTCTACAAACGCGTTCGTTGGTATAGTATGATGAATTGTCTTTATTTAATTAAGCAATATTATCTTGAAGGCCGTCAACACAAAACCAATGAATACATTATTTTACTTAAAACTATCTATGAAGATTCAACCAATTAAGGAGCAATTAAATTATGCGTTTACGTAACAAACCTTGGGCACAAGACAAATTAAATGAATATCCGCAATACGTACCAGCTGACCCAGCTGAGTACAAAGGTAAGTGGCAGTCTCGCTTTGAAAAAGAGCAACCTATCCATATTGAAGTTGGATCCGGAAAAGGACAATTCATTATCAATATGGCAAAAGCCCATCCAGAAATAAATTATATCGCCGTTGAAATCCAAACCAGTGTGATTGTATCAATCTTGGAGAAACAAATTGAAGAAGCTCTACCTAATGTACAAATCCTACATGGGGACGGCAGTGATTTAAGTGAATATTTCGCACCTGCTGAAATCAGCTTACTTTACTTAAACTTTAGTGATCCATGGCCAAAAACACGTCACGCTAAAAGACGTCTTACTTCACCAATATTTTTAAAACAATATGAAGGCATCCTGCCTGAAAACGGAGAAGTTCACTTCAAGACTGATAACCAAGGTCTATTTGAACACTCGCTTGAAAGTATGTCTGAATATGGTATGTACTTTAAGCAAGTTTGGCTTGATTTACACAAGTCAGATTTCGAAGGCAACGTCATGACAGAATATGAAGAAAAATTCTCATCTAGAGGTAATCGCATTTATCGCCTAGAAGCTGTTTTTCGCAATAATAAGTAAAAGCGAAAAAACCTAACCAAATTTTGTTTGGTTAGGTTATTTTTTTAGGCTCTTTGTCAAATAGGGTTGATGACTCATTTTAATCAAGATCAAGCAGCATAAGTTGTTGCTTGATCTTTTTTATTTGTCTGAGGGACATATAATCGCGTCATAAGTAAAATACGGTCTCTAAA
>NZ_JBGQQX010000038.1:0-24965 GCF_045528525.1 Ruoffia sp. FAM 26255
CTTAGTTCCACTAAGCGAATTGGTAGAGTCTGCTTACGCAAGGTATTGAACCGCCGTGTACGGAACCGTACGCACGGTGGTGTGAGAGGTCGACTAGTCAAATAATGGCTAGTCTCCTACTCGATTTTTAGATCATTTAATACATAGATAGTTAATGTTACTTTGTTACAATTCGTGATGATTAAAATACAACCAAGTCATTTGAAGGAGATAGATATGAAAACTGCGTATATAATAGATAGTTCATCGAGTATTAATGAAACTCTAGGAAACCGTTCTGATGTTTATGTGCAAAATCTTGAAGTCACTTGGGGAGACACTGCATATACGGATACAACGGACTTAAGTTTGATGAAAGAATTTTATCAACGCTTAGAATCAACAGAAGAGTTACCGAAGACTTCGCAACCTAGACAAGGGAAATTAAGTGAATCCTTTGATGATATTGTTCAAAAAGGGTTCGATTCAGTAATTATCATTACACTAGCGTCAGCAATTAGTGGGACGTATAATACTTTCCGTATGATTAGTGAGCATTATCAAAAGTCTTTAGATATTCGAATGATTGATTCCAAGGGAACGTCATACGTTGAAGAGCGACTGTTAGAATATGCGATTGAATTAAATGAAGCTGGTTTTGATTTGGATACGATCGAAGAAAAATTAAACTGGTTCTCTGAACAAGCAAGGATTTATGTTGTCATTGAAGACTTGAATGCGATTGTTAAAGGTGGTCGATTAAGTTCGTTCGGTGCCTTTCTAGGAAGTACCTTAAAAATCCGTCCGATTTTACATTTTGATGATGAGGGGAAAGTCGAAGTGTTTGAAAAAGTTAGAACAACTAAAAAAGTTTATCAAAGGTACCTAACTCTAGTGGATGAAGCGGTGGCTAAATATCCAGATGGTATTGATTTGGCCTTAGCACATGGGGACTGTGAAGACAGTGCTTTAGAAGTGAAAGAGTTAATATTGGAAAAATATCCGGAGATGTCTTTTAGAGTAGGCTACTTAACCCCCGTTCTTGGAACGCATGGGGGTAAAAACTCATTAGGAATCGGAATTTTACCAAAGTTACCAAAATAAAAAAGACTAGCATTAAGTGAATTAATACTAGTCTCTAAGTGCTTTAGTCAGGTTGTGTAGATGTTACGGGAACATCAACGGTTTGTTCACCGATTTCAGTCCATTCGATTTGCCCACTGAATAGGTCGATTAATTCTTGATGGACCGGCTCAATGTCACCTAGATACAAAGCTAAGGTTAGAGACACTTTATCTGTATACTGAGTGTCAAGAACTGTAATAGGCGTACTCGTTTGTTCCAAGTAGTAGTTAAAGTTATCCACTTGATTATATTCTAATGTTAATTCAATCACCATTTGCGTTGCATTCGCAATCAATTTAGCGTGGTTTAGCGTTTCGCTGACCGACGTACTATAAGCGCGAATTAAGCCACCCGCACCCAGTTTTGTTCCGCCAAAGTATCTTACGGTCACGGCCATAATATAGGTTAGATTGTTTCGCTTTAAAACTTCTAACATCGGAACTCCAGCGGTTCCACTCGGTTCACCATCATCACTCATACGTTGAATCGATGAATCTGCGTTTAAGATAAAGGCTTGGCAATGATGCGTCGCTTTATAATGTTTTTTGCGGATCGCAGCAAGTTGTTCATTGAATTCTTCTTCTGTTTGAATGGGAATTAGATACGTAATAAAGCGAGATTTCTTAATATCAATCTCATGAATAATCGGTTCTTTGATACTATAATAATTAACCAAAGTGATGCTCCTTGTCTTTGTAATTGTCTTATGACTATATTATCATGCTTAAACTACTAGCTCAAATATGTAAAAAGAACATTGAAGCTTTAGTATAAGGAAAAATGGGAGTATCACTAGTTGACATAAACCTATGAATTCCATAATATAGTTTAATCGAGATGAATAAAATCATCTTAGAATCTTATAGAAAGGAGACCAGAATGAAACCAGCAATTATTACTGATAGTACAGCATATTTATCAGAAGAATTGAGACAACTTCCAAATGTTTATCAAGTAAACTTAAATGTTATTTTTGAAGATGGTTCGATTGCCCATGACACCAATGATCCAAAAGAGCAAGAAGCATTCTTCAAACAGTTAGAAACTCAATCCTCACTACCCACAACGTCACAACCGTCTGTTGGACATTATTATGACACAGTGGATCAAATTATTGAAGATGGTTACGATACTATCTTTGCTATTCATCTATCTAGTGGGATTAGTGGTACATTCCAAAGCGGGAAAATGGTTTTAGATGAATATAAACATCTGATTGACAGCTACTGTATTGACTCTTTAGCAGCGTCTGTTGCGATGGAGGCCATCATCGAGAACATCATTACTTGGTGTCAAGAAGGTGTTGATGCTGAAGAGATTTATCGACGTGCCACTTGGCAAGCAACGCATTTGGATATATATTTAATGGTCGAGAACTTAGACAATTTAGCTAAAGGCGGTCGTTTAAGTACGACAAGTGCCGTCTTGGGAAATTTATTAAAAATACGTCCACTATTATACTTTAACGAAGAAGGTAAAATCGTACTATTTGAGAAATTACGTACAAACCGTAGAGTGTATCAAAGATGGCATGAACTTGTTCAAAAAGCATCCGAAGAATACCCGGATGGGATTGAAGTGCGATTTGCACATGCTTTAGACCAAAAAGAAGTTGAGATAATCGCTCAAGGCATGGAAGCAAAATTCCCAAATATAAACATACGTATAAATGGTTTAGGAACGGTTATTTCAACACATACTGGTAAAGGAGCAAAAGGGATGTTAATCCTCCCTCTAATAAATTAATTGCAATTATAATATATTAAATATTAACAAGCCGTTCTTGGCTTGTTTTTTTTTAGCGAATTTTATCAAGAATGGTCAAAGATGGTTTATACTATAAGAGAAACGTAGTAAAATGAATATATAAATATGACGAAAGTGAGGATGACATGTCTAAATCGAGTTTGATTCACAGTCCTAATCCTAAGATTGATACATCGAATGGAATAGAATTTGGACTTTACTCATTAGGAGACCATTTACCGAATCCACATACTAAAAAGCGTATTTCAGCCAAGGAACGGATTCAAGAAATTATTGAATTAGCAAAGCTTGCTGAAGATGCTGGTTTCGATATTTTCCAATTAGGCGAGTCTCATCAGGAATATTTCGTATCACAATCACACTTACTTATTCTGACAGCAATTTCAAAAGCGACGAAAAATATCCGATTGTCATCGGCAGTTACAACGATTGGCGTATTAGACCCAGTTCGAGTTTATGAAGATGCAGCGACCTTAGATTTAATATCGAATGGCCGAATGGAATTAATTGCAGGACGTGCATCAAGGTTTGGTTCCTTTGAGTTATTAGGTTATAATAGTGTTGCTTATAAAGAATTATTTGAAGAAAAATTTGAGTTATTATTGAAACTAAATGAAGGTGAAAGAGTCACTTGGGAAGGTGAGTTTAGAGCACCTTTAAATGATGCGTTAATATTGCCGCGTCCTTTAAAGAATCATCTACCTATTTGGCGAGGCTTAGGGAATACAATGACTTCAGCAATTCGTGCAGGTGAATTAGGCGTGCCTGTGTTTCAAGCGACATTAGCAGGAGCGGTCATGATCTATGCAAACCGCATTAATAATTTTAGAACCGCTGCCAAAGAAGCAGAGCATGATATTGATAATATTCCTGTCGGGACGGGTGGTTGGGTCTTTATTCGTGAAAGTACGAAAGAAGCCTACCGTCAAGTTTATCCGCATATCAATGAAGGTTTTAAATTAACGAATGGAGAGTCTTTTCCCAAACGTGCATTAGCTCAAGGACAAAGTATTAAAAGCGTTGTAACTATTGGAGAACCATCACTCATCATTGAGAAGATTTTGTACCAACACGAAGCGTTTAAACAACAAAGGTTTAGTGCTGAAATTGACTTTGCTGGGATGGAGTTTGACGAAGTGAAAAAGACGCTCTACTTATTAGCTGATAAAGTTATGCCCACTGTAAAAAAATATACGAAGTCATAGAAAGGAAATTACTATGAAATCTCAAAAAAATACATTACCACAAATTGATACATCAAACGGAATTGAATTTGGTCTTTACACATTAGGAGATATTGTAACCAATCCACATACAGGTGTTAGAATGTCTGAGAAAGAGCGTATTGATCAAATCATCGAGATGGCTTTACTTGCTGAACAAGCAGGGATGGATGTGTTCCAAGTAGGGGAATCACATCAAGAACATTTTGTGTCACAAGCACACATGATTATTCTATCTGCGATCGCTCAAGCAACCAAAGATATCAAACTAACTTCTGGTGCAACCATTATCAGTACGTCTGATCCAGTCCGCGTTTATGAAGATGCGGCAACCATTGACTTAATTTCAGACGGAAGATTCGAAATAGTCGCAGGGCGTGCTTCTCGTGTCGGAATCTTTGATTTATTAGGTTACAAATTAGATGACTATGAAGCTTTATTTGAAGAAAAGCTAGATTTATTACTTAAAATTAACCGAAATAAACGTGTCACATGGGAAGGGGAATTCCGTGCACCTCTAAATGATGCGCAAGTTCTTCCAAGACCGGATAATGAATCGGGTAGCTTGCCAATTTGGCGTGCGGTTGGTGGTTCTTTAAATTCTGCTAGAAACGCTGCGATTGCAGGCATTCCGCTTTACTTAGCTTACTTAGGTGGCCCTGCTGAAGCCTTTAGACACTTAACGGATGCTTACCGTGAAACTGCGGTTCACGAAGGTTATGACGTAAACACTTTGCCAGTCGCAACAGCGAGTTATTTATATGTTCGTGAAGACGCTCAAAAAGCATTCCAAGAGTATTACCCACATGTAAACTCAGGAATGGTTCACTCGAATGGACAGTCATTCCCTAAACAGCAGTTTGCTCAAGGACTAGATTCAAGAAGCATCATTAATGTTGGAGATCCAAGTTTAGTTATTGAAAAGTTACTATATCAACACGAAGTCTTTGGAATGGATCGCTATGTTGGGCAAATCGATTTAGGTGGTGTTTCAACCGATGACATCAAACGTACGATTGATTTATTAGCAACAAAAGTCATTCCAGAAGTTAAAAAACATACTAAGAAATAGCTAGGAGTAATCGATTGAAAATTTTAATATTATCCGCTTCAACCGGTGGAACTAAAACTAAGAGAATAACGACGACTTTTTATAATTTGATGAAAGAGTCCTACGAAACTGAACATGATATTCGCTATTTAAATATTCAAGATAAGAAAATTCAATTCAGTGATGGACGCAATTATTTAGATTATTCGGGTGATACATTAGAAGTAGCGTCAGCAATTATGGAAAGTGATGTCATTATGTTTGGCGCACCAATCTTCCAAGCATCGATTCCAGCTGCTTTAAAAAATCTGTTTGATTTATTACCCGTTCGAGCCTTTGACCGAAAAGTGATCGGACTAATTATTACTGGAGGATCACTACGCCATTACTTAGTTCCAGAAACTCAAATTAAACCAATTATCCATTATATGCATGGAGTTATTATTCCAAAATATGTTTATGCTATTGACACGGACTTTAATACGGATGGCACAGTCAATGATGAAATCGAATTGAGATTACAAACTTTACTGGATGATACGATTTCAATCTCAGAAACTTACAAGGAAGTTTGGAATAAACAAGACGACATGTTTGGTTTTTAGAGGACGCGACTATGGAAATCGAATTTTTTCACAATTCTGTCTGCTCGTATTGTTATATCCAATCCAGACGTTTGCAAGAGATTTTAAAGAAATTTCCAGAAGCGACAGTAAAACACCGGTCATTTCCTTTGAACCTGCACAGTGAAGAACTGCGATTTTAACCGCGAAGATCTTTTGACATCGATTATATTCCTGCCTTAGTGGTGAATGGAGAAATAGTTATCAAAGAGCCCTTCGCCCACAACTGGTTCAAGAAAAACTTAATAGTATTCGCCTATCATAAGCAATGACCGTTTTTCAGTGAAAACTGAGGAACGGTTTTTTGTTGTCTGGATTCACAGTACGGCGTCTTAGGCCAAATGAGATTGTGGTTTGTCTTTAATTACTTCAACTCAAGTCAAATGGGAATGCGGATCGTCTTTAGTATCATCAAAAGCAAATTTTTATAAAAACTTAATAATGGAAACACCTTAAAAATACGTATTTATATATAGAACGGTAAGCGTTCAAAAAATACGAAAGGCTGGAAGAAATAGTGATTCCAATCCAACAAGAAGCTTACATAAAAAATCTGTGGGGACGACTTTTGACTAGTGCAGAAGTAGAACTGCAATTAAGTGACTTAGATGAAACACCACAACTCAATGAAGTATTAGACCAAATGGAGCAACAACCAGCAATTGAAATAACTCAAGATGGTTATTGCTGTCGGCGTTGTCGTAATCAACAATCTAAATTATTCACCGCCTTACCCACTCAAGCCGTCTTCAATTTAACTGATGAGCGCGTGTACTGTTTAAATTGTCTACAGATGGGGCGAGTTCTTCAAGGCGATTCGCTTTATTACTTACAAGACCAACAAAGTTATCTAACAACACCAACACAGAGTAAACTCACTTGGCAGGGAACTTTATCACCTGAACAAGCACGCGCTTCAAAAGATTTAATTGAAAGTCTAGAGGACAGTGACCGGACCCATATGGTGCATGCGGTGACAGGAGCAGGCAAGACAGAGATGATTTTTCCAGTGATTGATCACATTATACGACGCAACGGTCGAGTCTGTGTAGCGTCGCCTCGTATCGATGTTTGTATGGAATTGAAACCCCGACTTCAAGCAGCTTTTGAAAGTGTTGATGTCACTCTCCTTTATGGTGGAAGTGAGGAAGGGTATCGTTATTCTCCGATGGTAGTGTCTACGACTCACCAGTTATTAAGATTTCAAGACGCTTTTGATTTATTAATTGTTGATGAAGTCGATGCTTTTCCCTACGTCAATGATGCCAGTTTACATTTTGCGACGAAAAGAGCAGTAAAAAAGTCCAGTGGGAAATTGGTTTATTTAACTGCAACGCCTGATCAACATTTAACGCAAGAAGTAGCTAATAAAAATATGACATCCACCATTCTTCCCGCAAGGTATCACCGGAATCCGCTTCCCGAGCCACAATTTTTTTGGATAGGTGATTGGCGCCAACAAATTGAAAAACGCAGAAAAAGACGACTGTACTCATTGCTCAATTGGTTTCTAAATCTAGAGGGAGTGAAATTAGTCTTTATGCCAAATATTCGCTTGGCGGAGAATCTGTTTGCATGGTTGAGTAAAGCTTGGCCAGAATTGAAGATTGCAGTAGTTCATGCGAAAGATTCCCAGAGAAAAGAGAAAGTGCAAGCATTGCGTGATGGTAATTATGATGCGCTGATATCAACGACCATCCTTGAAAGAGGAGTTACTTTCACCAATTGTCACGTATGCATTGTTGGATCAGAGAGGCAATTATATTCGACATCAACTTTAGTTCAAATGAGCGGGCGGGTCGGTCGTAAACCTAGTTTTCCCACCGGAGAATTAATTTATGCCCATGGAGGTAAGAATCTGGCAATGCTAGAAGCACGTAAGCAAATTAAGGAAATGAACCAATTGGCTAGTGAAAGGGGATTAATCGATGGCTATAGCTCAAAGTGATATCTGCTTAATTTGTAGTGAACACCTCAATCATTATTTATCTATTAAGCAATTATTTATTTTTAGACCGTTAACTTTTCCAATTCTTTGTCAAACATGTCAAAGTAAATTTAAATTATTAGTCACACAAGCTGATGATTGCAAAGGTTGTGGGCGGCCTTTAGATGCTAGCTCCAAAGATGTTTTTTTAAAACCTATAGTCATATCTCAGCAGGCGTATTGTTTCGATTGTGCGAATTGGCATAAAAATACACCGAGTCAATTAATCAGTCACCAAGCTTTATTTGACTATAATGAAGCGTTGCAAGAGTGGATTGTAAATTACAAATACCATGGTGACGTTCGTATGGCTGCCATTCTAGCCTCATATTTAAAAGAGGTTTATGAAAAATACAAGGAGTACCAATGGGTAGTATTACCAAGTTCCCCGTCAAGTTTAAAGACCCGACAATTCCACCCTACTGCTTATTTACTTGATGTAGCAGACATACCCTATCAAGTTCCTTTTGACTATATCGGTGACGGCGTAAAACAAGCAAAAAAATCAAAAAAAGAAAGGTTAAATCTAAATAACACCTTTAAAATTAAAGAAGAGGCACTAGACTTGTCAAAAGAAAACTGGTTAATTTTTGATGATATTTATACGACTGGAGCCACGCTTATTCATGCTAAAAAAATCTTGTATCAGTTTTATGAAGAACGTGATAGAATAATCCGGTTAATAAGCGTTAGCGTTGCTAGAGACCAACTAAGCAAGTAATAACAAGGCTTTTAATTGTGTTTTAAATAAGGGTATGCTAGTATAGGCTCATTATAAAAAGAAAATGGTGAATACAGATTGAATAGGCGGACACTTGCTGTTTTTATTATAATAATCACGGCAATATTATGCATATTTGAATGGTCATATGGCTTAGGTTGGTTATATGGTTGGTTCTTTATTTTCATACGAAGAACATTCATGTACAAGTATTTAAATTATGTATCTGATAAAAAATCATTCAATATGGGACTATACATTCTTTATACTGTCCTATCATTTGCGCTTGTCATTGGAACAATCTACTTAGCGATTCAAATGCAAGAATGGATTCACCCGGTTTCAGTCCTTGTAGCCTACATCATTGACTACATTCTTTGGATGATCAAAAGTATGAGTCAAAGCAGAAAGGAGTGAGTTGTAAGAAAAAATGAAAAATCGAATCATAGATAAATTAACTATTCCGCAAATTGTAGTCTGTATATATTTGTCACTTATCCTAATTGGTGGGTTTTTGCTCATGTTACCAGTGTCTTCACAAGCAGGTAATTGGACGAATGGCGTTGATGCGATATTTACAGCTACATCTGCTATTTGTGTGACCGGTCAAGTCACTTTGAATACAGCAGAACATTGGAGTCCCTTTGGCCAAACCATTATTATTACCTTAATTCAAATTGGAGGGCTTGGATTCTTAACGATTTGGATGCTTTTTTTCACTATACTCGGTGCAAAAGTTAATCTTAAACAACGAAATCTAGTTCTAGAAACACTGAATTTATCTTCAAGTTATGGGATGCAAGATATCGTAAAAAGTATCGTGAAAGTGTCTTTAACTATTCAAGCACTGGGGGCTTTAGCGTTAAGTTTTGTTTTAATCCCAAGACTCGGGTTAAGTACCGGCTTTTTTTATTCAATCTTTCATAGTATTTCAGCCTTTAATAATGCAGGATTTGATTTATTTGGAGATAGTTTAATCGGCTTTCAAGATAACTCTTATATCCTTTTAATAATCGCGAGTTTAATATTTTCGGGTGGTTTAGGTTTTATTGTTTGGATGGATATTATCTCTTTTCCGAAGAATAAAAAACTGACTCGTTATTCTAAATTCACCCTAATTTTGACGGGGATTATTCTGACAATCAGTATAATATTTATTGGTTTATCAGAATGGCGCTATGGGACATTCAATCACCTTTCTCTTGGCGATCAATTAGCCAATATTATCTTCATGGCGGTCACCCCAAGAACAGCAGGGTACGCGAATGTTGATTACATGGACGTTTCTCATGCAGGTTTATTTATGACCTTCATATTAATGTTTATCGGTGGATCTTCTGGCTCAACCGCTGGGGGAGTGAAAGTGTCAACAATCGGGCTGGTTGTTATGTTTATGTACCGAATGTTTAAAGGGGAAGAAATTAATGTCTTCTCGAGACATATCTCTTATGACAACGTTAAACGCGCGTTCTTCATTATCTTCGTGGGTATCATTATGCTAATATCGAGTTCAATGATTCTCTTTATAACCGAAGAGATTCCGCATGGTTTTGGAATGGAGTATATCTTAATGGAAGTCATGTCGTGTTTTGGAACGGTTGGTTTGTCACTTGGTTTGACACCAGATTTAACAGTTATAGGCAAATTTGTCATGATGTTATTAATGTTTGTTGGACGTGTCGGATTAATGACTTTCTTTTGGTCATTAGGCGGACCAAAGAAAGAATCTAAAGTGCATTATCCAGAAATGAATATTATGGTAGGATAAAAGGAGAAATTATGAGAAGAAAAACAATTGCCGTGTTAGGCTTAGGTTTATTTGGAACATCACTAGCGCGTACTTTAACTAAAGAAAATATTGATGTTATTGGGATGGACAAAAATATGGATCATGTTGAAGAGATTATTGATGAAGTAGCTCAATGCCTTCAAGGTGATTTTACAAAGATTGATCAACTGAAAGATGCCGGTGTTGGTGACTGTGATATCGCAGTTGTTGCAACATCACAAAGATTAGAAGACACTATCCTAGCTATTCTCCATCTACAAAAATTAGGCATCGAAAAAATTATCGTCAAATCTAAAAATGCGGATTACCGAGATGTCTTACTAAAAGTTGGTGCGGACGGTGTCATATTACCAGAAGTAGAGATGGGTGTTCGAATTGCACGTGAATTAAGTAACCCAACGGTCCATGAATTAATTGGACTTGATAACCGTAACAATATCAGTATTTTCCCAGTAAAAGACAAGTGGATTGGTAAGAAAATAAGCCAAATGAATTTCCGTGAAAAATACGGTACGAATATTATCGCCATTCGCAAAGAAAATACGGAGCAGTTTCACGTGGAGTTCACTGGGGATTATATCATTCAAGAAAATGATGAATTTCTTGGGATTTCGACCGGTGATACTTTAAGACAACAGTTTCGTAATTAATACGAAATCTAGAGAGTGTTTACGTTTTCAATATACTGGATCTATGATATAATAAATAAAAGTGGTAGATAACTACTTTTTTTCCTAATCACTATTTATTCTTTAGAATCAAATGTTAAGTGAGAGGTAAAGTTGAGTGAATAATAGAGACTTGCATTTATTCCATATTAACTTTGAGTTTAATTAATTCATAGTATTAGAAAATATTGGAAAAGAGGGATTAGTATGTTTAACTATAATGTACGTGGAGAAAATATCGAGGTTACACAAGCAATTCGCGATTATGCAGAGAAAAAAGTTCAAAAATTAGAACGTTTCTTTACAGACGTTCCGGACGCAACTGCTTATGTAAATTTAAAAGTATATTCTGATAAAACTGCAAAAGCTGAAGTAACAATTCCATTACCATTCTTAGTTCTTCGTGCAGAAGAGACAAGTGAAGATTTATATAAAAGTATTGACTTTGTCGTGGATAAATTAGAACGACAAGTAAGAAAATACAAAACAAAAATTAACCGTAAGTCAAGAGAACGTGGTTTCGAAGGCTTATACCCAGATACATCTGCTCCAGCGGAGCCAGTTTCTGAAGACCCAGAATTAGAAATCGTTCGTTCTAAACGAGTAGATTTAAAACCAATGGACAGCGAAGAAGCAGTTCTACAAATGAACATGCTAGGTCATGACTTCTTTATTTATACAGATGCTGAAACAATGGAAATTTCAATTGTTTACCGTCGTAAAGATGGTCGTTACGGCTTAATAGAAACCTCATCACTCTAATGACAGCATTATAAAGATATTAAAAGGCAAGGGACAATGTGTCCTTTGCCTTTTTTGTTGATATATTTTAAGAAATTACAAAGAATTAAAAATTACTTTAAAGACAATGAGAAAAACCCCTGAAATTCTTGATAAGAGTGCTTATGAATGCTATTTGATATTTTCATTTTTCGATATTCATGTTAGAATAGGGAAGTGTGTTTAACTATTGGCCGATTCAGACTGAATCAAGGTCTTACATGACATAGATAATGAATAAAAGGAGCAGTATTGATGGCTAATTTTCTTAAAAATTTAATTGAAAATGATAAAGGCGAATTACGCAGAACAAGTAAAATCGCTGACGAAGTTATGGCTATGGAGCCTACTTACCGTGAAATGACTGATGAACAACTCCGTAACATGACTACTGAATTTAAAAACCGTCTCGCTAACAAAGAGACTTTAGAGGACATTTTACCTGAAGCATTCGCTGTTGTAAGAGAAGCAGCTCGTCGTGTACTTGGATTATTCCCATATAAAGTTCAAATCCAAGGTGGAATTATTCTCCATGAAGGTAATATTGCTGAGATGAAGACTGGTGAAGGTAAGACGTTAACTGAAACAATGCCAGTTTACTTAAACGCGTTAGCTGATAAAGGTGTTCACGTTGTAACAGTGAACGATTACTTAGCAACTCGTGACTCGAAAGAAATGGGAGAAGTGTACCGCTTCTTAGGCCTAACAGTTGGCTTGAACTTAAACTCAATGAACCCAAGTGAAAAACGTGAAGCTTATAACTCAGATATTACTTATAGTACAAATAACGAACTAGGCTTTGACTACTTACGTGATAATATGGTTGTTTACAAACACCAAATGGTTCAAAGACCACTTTATTACGCGATTGTCGATGAGGTTGACTCAATCTTAATTGATGAGGCAAGAACTCCTTTAATTATCTCTGGGCAAGCTGGTAAATCAACAGCTTTATATACGCGTGCCGATTACTTTGTTAAAGGGTTAAAAGAAGATGAAGATTATACAATTGATCTAACATCAAAATCAATCAACTTAACAGACGGCGGAGTGGATAAAGCAGAGAAAGTATTCCGTTTAGAAAACTTATATAACGTAGATAATACTGCACTTGTTCACCATATTGACCAAGCCTTACGTGCCAACTACATTATGTTAGTCGATATTGACTATGTAGTTGACGAAGGAAAAGTAAAAATCGTTGACGGCTTTACCGGACGTATCATGGAAGGACGTCGTTACTCAGATGGACTACACCAAGCGATTGAAGCGAAAGAAGGCGTAGACATTGAAGATGAGTCTAAGACTATGGCGACAGTAACGTTCCAAAACTACTTCCGTATGTACAACAAATTAGCTGGGATGACTGGTACAGCTAAGACGGAAGAAGATGAGTTCCGTGAAATTTATGCGATGAGTGTTATTCAAATCCCAACAAACCGTCCAGTGATTCGTGATGACGCAGCGGATCTATTATTCCCGAACCTACGCTCGAAATTTAACGCAGTAGCGGATGAAATTATTCGCCGTCACGAAAAAGGCCAACCAATTCTAGTTGGTACGGTTGCGGTAGAAACATCAGAATATTTATCACAACTTTTAACTAGAAAAGGTGTACCGCATGAAGTATTAAATGCGAAAAACCACTTCAAAGAAGCAGAAATTATTATGCAAGCTGGTCAACGCGGCGCAGTTACAATTGCAACCAACATGGCTGGTCGTGGTACCGATATTAAACTAGGTAGCGGAGTGAAGGAGTTAGGTGGTTTATGTGTAATCGGTACAGAACGTCATGAGTCACGTCGTATCGATGATCAATTACGTGGTCGTTCGGGTCGTCAAGGTGACCCAGGTGCATCACAATTCTACTTATCATTAGAAGATGATTTAATGCGTCGTTTCGGTTCAGACCGTATTAAAGGACTCTGGGAGAAATTAAACGAAGACGAAGATGAGAACGATGTAGCAATTCAAAGCCGCATGTTAACTCGTCAAGTTGAATCAGCTCAAAAACGTGTAGAAGGTAATAACTATGATACACGTAAAAATGTTCTTGAATATGACGAAGTTATGCGTGAACAACGTGAAGTTATCTATGGACAACGTCACGAAGTGATTGATGCAGGTGAACCATTAACAGATTATGTCAAAGCAATGATCAAACGTACCATAGAACGCCAAGTTGCTTATGCAACCGAAGGTGAGAAAAAAGATTGGAAATTAGAATCTTTACTAGACTTCGCACATTCAGCGATTGTAAATCCAGAAACTTTAGAGTTATCAGACTTACAAGGTAAAAATAAAAAGGAATTAGTAAACTTCTTATATGAAAAAGCTGAAGAAGTATATAGTGAAAAAATCTCTCAACTTAATGGACCAGAACAAATTGCTGAGTTTGAGAAAGTAATTATCTTACGTGTTGTTGACTCTAAATGGACAGATCATATTGATATGATGGATCATTTACGTCAAGGTGTAGGACTAAGAGCATATGCTCAAACGAATCCATTAACTGAATACCAAACAGAAGGATTTGACCGCTTTGAAGAAATGGTTGCCGCGATTGAATATGATGTCACTCGCTTTATTATGAAAGCTCAAGTAAGACAAAATGTTGAACGTGAGCAAGTGAATAAACCAGGTGGAACAAACTAATTTTTGAATAAGTTAGCCGGCAGGGGAATTATCACTGCCGGTTTTTCTTTTACGAAAGATTATTATGGTGCTATACTACAAAGGAATTTAATTAGATGGAGTGAATAGAACGATGGAACTTTATGAAATGACACAATTTGTCGAAATTGCTCAAGAAAAGATGGATAGCTTTAGGGGGTCTCTTTGACTTAGACGCATTAGAAGCGGATATTGCAGATTATGAATATCAAATGAGTCAACCAGATTTTTGGGATGATAATGAGGTAGCTCAAGAAGTCATCCAAGAGTTAAACAGTAGTAAAGAAACATACCAAACCATTAGCTCACTTGAAGACCAAGTTGAAGAGTTGACGATGGCACTTGAATTATATAATGAAACGAAAGATGAAGAGATGTATCAAGAAGCTGAGGAATTAACTGAAGCTCTTTCTAAAGCCATAGATAGTTATGAAATAATGCTACTACTCTCTGGTGAATATGATAAAAATGACGCTATTCTTGAAATTCATCCCGGTGCTGGAGGAACTGAGTCCCAGGATTGGGGAAGTATGCTCCTTCGTATGTACCAAAGATATGCAGATCATAAAGGTTTCAGCGTTGAAGTCTTAGATTATCAAGTTGGAGACGAAGCGGGTATAAAAAGTGTCGTCTTAGAGATTAAAGGACATAATGCTTATGGCTTACTTAAATCAGAAAAAGGAGTCCACCGTTTAGTTCGTATCTCGCCTTTTGATTCAAATGCACGTCGTCATACTTCTTTTGCTTCTATAGAGGTAATGCCTTTGATTGACCAATCAGTTGAAATAAATATCAATCCAGATGATATTCGAATTGATACATATCGTGCAAGTGGTGCCGGTGGACAACATGTTAACAAGACGGATTCTGCTGTACGTATTACTCATATTCCAACTGGAGTGGTGACTCAAAGTCAGGCTCAAAGATCACAACTTCAAAACCGTGAACAAGCGATGAAACTATTAAAGTCGAAACTGCACCAACTTGAAGTTGAACAAAAAGCAAAAGAACTAGCTGAAATTAAAGGGGATCAAAAAGAGATTGGCTGGGGCTCACAAATTAGATCATACGTCTTCCATCCCTACTCAATGGTTAAAGACCACCGTACAAATTATGAAGTTGGAAATACCGATAAAGTCATGGACGGGGATTTAGATGATTTTATTGATGCCTATCTAAAATGGTCCATTGAATAATCTAATAGTTAGCAGTTTGTTATCACTGTGATACATATTTCATATACAATGGGACAGAATATTTTGAAAGTGAGGATAAGGACATGATTCAATTAACAAACGTATCGAAACGATATGAGAATGGTGTTGTTGCATTGAACGACATTAATCTACGAATCGAACAAGGCGAGTTTGCCTACCTCGTTGGACCGAGTGGGTCCGGTAAATCGACATTAATGAAAATTCTTTACCGTGAAGAAATACAAACGCAAGGAAAAGTCGTCGTAGGAAAATATCACTTAAATAGATTAAAACCAAAAGATGTCCCTATGTTAAGAAGACAAGTCGGGGTCATCTTCCAAGACTTTAAACTCCTTCCATCCCTAACGGCGTATGAAAATGTCGCCTATGCGATGGAAGTAACAGGGAAAAGTCGTAAAGAAATTAAAAAGCGAGTTAAAGAAGTTATGGAACTCGTTGGGTTAAGAACAAAAGTAAACCAATATCCAAAAGAGTTATCAGGTGGGGAGCAACAGCGAGTATCGATTGCACGTGCGATTGTTAATCACCCACGTATTCTCGTTGCCGATGAGCCAACCGGAAACTTGGACCCTGAGAATGCAATTGAGATATTTAGATTACTCGAACGCATTAACCAGAATGGAACCACTGTTCTCATGGGAACACATAATGACCATTTGGTTAATGAATTTAAGCACCGCTTAATTCGTTTAGAAAAAGGCAATCTCGTTCGTGATGAGTATGAGGGGGAATATAATGAAAAGCATTAGAAATTTCTTCAGACAACTCCGTAATGGTTTCCGTAATTTATTTCGTAATGGTTGGATGACTGCTGCCTCTATCTTAACAATGACAGTCACACTCTTAATGGTGGGTGGATTAATTATGCTCTTGAGTAACGTTGATAATATAACTCAAGATATCGAAGAAGGCGTTCAAATTCGAGCTCACATCGACCTAGCTGCAGATGAACAAGATGAAGCGGACTTACACCAAGCCATCGAAGAGATAGAGTATGTGTCTGATATAACGTATCGAACAAGAGAAGAAGAACTAGAGGACTTAATCGACCGGGTCGGGGAAGAGTTTGCTCTATTTAGTGATGATGCGAACCCATTATTTAATGTGTTTGTTGTATCTGTTGAAGATACAGAATATTTAGACGCTGTCACAGAGCAAATTAGTGAATTACCTTACGCTGTGGATGTCACTTATGGTGAAATTGATACGCAAAACTTATTGAGCACCCTTGAAATTGTCAGAGTTGTGTTTGCATTAATTGCAGCCGTTCTCGTTGTAATTGCAGTAGCGCTAATATCGAATACAATCAAGTTAACCATCTACGCACGGCAAACTGAAATTGAAATTATGCGCTTAGTTGGGGCACAAAATAGCTATATCCGCGCACCATTTGCTTATGAAGGAGCCTTTATAGGTTTAATTAGTTCGATCTTTGCCAGTGTCTTACTTTACGGAGCTTATGAAGGGATGCAAAGTGCCACCGTTGAGATTACAGGAGTAGAAGTCATTGCCTTTACACCAACCACACCATTTATTTATTATGTTGCGGGTGGTTTAGTCATTATAGGAATTTTATTAGGTGTTATCGGAGCAAGGCGGTCGATTAAACGATTTTTAAAATTTTAAATAGTCATATGAAAACTCAAAGATTATTAAAGCAAGAGCTTACGTAACCTTTGAGTTTTTTTTAATGGATAAGGTACAATATATACACAGAATGAATATTAAAAGAATGTTATAATAAAAAATGATGTAGAGTTTCCTGTACAAAATGGTTTGATACTTTGATAAGATAGGAGACACGAGCATTATTATAGTATATAGGTATGAACTGGAGGATAATTATGAAACATATTCTAGTTGTTGATGATGAGATTGCAATCTTAACATTATTAGAATACAACTTAAAAGAAGCCGGATATACCGTTGACACCGCCAATAATGGTGAAAGTGGATATAAGATGATAAAGACGAATGAATACGACTTTATTATATTAGATGTGATGTTACCAGGAATGGATGGTATGGATATTTGCCGTCGGGTAAGACAAGAGGATATAGATACACCGATTCTGATGTTAACTGCTAAAGATGACGAGTACGATAAGGTAATCGGCTTAGAGCTTGGTGCAGATGATTATATGACTAAGCCATTTAGTCCTAGAGAAGTAACGGCAAGAATAAAAGCAATCTTGAGAAGAACTGAAGCAAAACATATGTCAGAAAAAGACAGTGAACAAGCTCATCAAGAAGCAGTTGATGCTGAGTTACGTGAATTAGAAGATAATTATAATGACTACGAAGAAGATCGTTACTTATTACAAGATGAATCAGATTCAGTGATTAAATTAGGTGATATTGAAATTTACGCTGATCGATATGAAGTTGTCGTTCACGGCGATAAAATTGAAGTGACACCTAAAGAATTTGAGTTATTAGTTTATATGGCTGTTCGTAAAGGTCGTATCTTAAGTCGTGAACAATTATTAAATAGTATTTGGCGCTTTGATTATGCGGGTGAGACACGAATTGTCGATGTTCATATTAGTCATTTACGAGAAAAAATCGAAAAGGATACGAAAAATCCTGAATATATCAAAACCGTGCGAGGATTTGGGTATAAATTCGTGGTGCCAAAAGAATGATTTTTAACCAGAGATTACATAAACGCAATTCCCGAATTATTTTAATTGTGTGCGTAGTAATTGGAATCAGTATCTCTGGGTATTTTGTGAGACAACTTATTCATCGTTCAATATTACAGCCTTTGGAGACACGAGCTGAGATTCAAGCAGAATTTCTAGAAGATTTAGGAGTGAATGCTGAGAACTTTTCAGAAGTCGAGTTAAAAATTGAACCATTCAAGCGTACAGATAGCGCAGAATCAATTGTACTGAAAGATGGCGAAGTTATTTGGAATGATTTTGCTGAAAGAACCCGACTACAAACGGTTCGACAACAGTTAAAAGACTTTCCAAAAGATAAAGTGTCGAGCAAGGTATATCTAAATGGTTATGTTGTTTACACGCCAATCGAAGCAAATGATGGGACGTATCAGTTAGTAAAGTACTATAACAAGTCGTTGTTTCAAGATCAGTTAGATGACTTTTATTTGTGGATGGCAGTCATTATTTTCCTAATCTTACTTCTAATATACTTGGTGTATAGACATATAATCAACTTTGTTACAAAACCAATCGAAGCCATCAATTTAGCGGTTGAACATGTAGAAGATGATCAGTACCAATTTGAATATATACGAGGTAATTTACCCGTTATCGATAATTTAGGTACAAATATTTCGACATTAAAACAAGAGTTAAAAACCAAACGTGGTGATTTAAATGCTAGTGAGCAACGACTATCCTTATTAATGGGACATTTAAACTTGGGTGTAGTTTTAATAAGTAATTCTGGAAAAATCGAATTAATTAATTCTGAAGCGATGCAATTATTAAATATAGATATACATACAACGCAAAGATCTTTCCAGGCAGTAATTAAGAGTTATGTACTGGTAGATATGATTAATGAAGCACTTAAGACGCATCAGCCATTAAGCAATCACATCGAACTATATATTCCGACGTCTAAATTTATAGATGTGAATATTATTCCTTACGGGAAATCACCTGATGAGATTGAATCGATTCTTGTCTTGTTGTATGACATTACACAAGTAAGACGCTTAGAAACAGTTCGAACAGAGTTTGTTGCGAATGCTTCACATGAGTTAAGAACACCAGTGACAGCAATCAAAGGTTTTGCTGAGACACTTTTAGATGGTGCTTTAAAGCAACCAGAGTTAGCGGAGAAATTTATTACAATCATTGCAAATGAAAGTAATCGGTTAGAGACGATTATTAGTGATATTTTAGAATTGTCTCGTGTTGAGAAGAAAAGTGAACCTATGGTTGTTAAGCCGTTTGAAGTTGTAGAGACCGTGAATAATCTAATTCAGTTCTTCTACAAACAGGCTGATAGGAAACATATTAGTATTTCAGTTGATGCTGAGAGACCTGTGATGATGAAGGCAGATCAACATCGTATTGAACAAATTTTTACAAATCTGATTGATAATGCCATTAATTATTCAGATGTCGATAGTGAGGTAAAAATTAATATTGAACAAGTTAATAATTCTGTACATTTTTCTGTTTCAGATAAAGGAATTGGAATTCCAAAAGCAGACCAAGAACGAATTTTTGAACGCTTCTATCGAGTAGATAAAGGGCGAAGTCGAAATTCAGGTGGAACCGGGCTTGGTTTATCAATTGTACGTAACTTAATTATGAACATGAACGGAACCATTCATGTTGAAAGTGAGGTGGGAATTGGTACCACATTCCATATCAAACTCCCTTTAGAATAATTTATTTCCCATTGAGTCAAGCTAAAAGTTATATTAAAAAAGCATTTAATAAAGCGAAAAAGTATGAGTCTCACCTATGCAATCTATATATTTTTAATCATAGAAATTATATGCAGAAAAATATATATAGATTCATTTGTGTAATTCGGTTGTAACAATACTTGATGATATAAAGTGTTTTTTTATTGTTGCAATTTTTCCCGAGTTCCCGTCTTTACAATGACTATAATAAACCGCTTTATAAATATTTACACAAAATTTACAATTGAGTTGTAAAATGAAGACGCAAGTATTCTATTACGGTACTTAATTGTAATGTAACTTATTTTTTTAAAGGAGATTCTGTATGCAGTCTAATTTTACTGAAACATTTATGAAATATGTTTTCATAGTGTGTGCGTCATTATCGATTCTTTCGATTATTTTAATATTCTACTTCATTTTTGAAGGTGGAGTACCTTTTATACTTGAAGAAGGAATTGGTAACTTTATTTTTAACGAGGTATGGCGTCCAACTGCTTCCAAACCTTCATTTGGTATCTTACCAATGATTGTTGGGTCACTTGTTGTTACAGCAGGAGCAATTATTATTGGGGTTCCAATCGGTGTTCTTTCTTCTATCTTTATGGCATTCTACTGTCCTGACTGGTTATATAAATTTGCAAAGCCTGCAATTAACTTAATGGCATCAATTCCATCTATTGTATACGGTTATTTTGCATTAAGATTATTTGTGCCATTCTTCCGTGATTTAATGGGTGGAACAGGGATGAATATTGTAACGGCTTCTACATTGTTAGGTATTATGATTTTACCTACTATTATTGGTTTGTCTGAGGCATCTTTACGTGCTGTTCCTAAAGAATACTACTCAGCGAGTGTTGGTTTAGGTGCTGATCATGACCGTTCAGTTATGCGCGTTATATTACCTGCTGCAAAATCAGGTATCTTATCTGCGATTATCTTAGGTATTGGTCGTGCGATTGGTGAGACAATGGCTGTTATTCTTGTAACTGGTAACCAACCAGCAATCCCTAACGATTTAAACCAAGGTGTTCGTACGTTAACGACGAATATTGTTCTGGAGATGGGTTATGCAAGTGGTCGCCATAGAGAAGCGTTAATTGCTACAGCGGTTGTATTATTTATCTTTATTATCCTCCTAAATACTACTTTCATGTTCGTTAAAAACAGAGGAGGGAACGACTAATGACTAAAAAAATCAGCTTTTTTAAAATATTAGTATGGGCAGCAGGTTTATTTACATTAGGTATGTTACTTTTCATTGTAGGTTATATCTTCTATAATGGAATACCTCATTTATCTGCATCAATGTTTGAATGGGATTATACGACTGATAATGTGTCTATGATGCCGTCAATTATTTCAACATTAATTATTATTGGTGCATCATTACTCATTGCAGGTCCAGTAGGAATCTTTACTGGGTTCTACTTAGTAGAATACGCTGATCAAAAAAGTAAATTCTTACCAATTATTCGTTTAGCAACTGATACATTAGCGGCAGTTCCATCAATTGTTTACGGACTGTTTGGTATGCTTTTATTCGTATATCAGTTTGAGTGGGGATATTCTCACTTTGCGGGTATTTTAACGGTAACAATTATGATTTTACCAATCATCATCTCATCTACTGAAGAAGCATTGCGTTCGGTCAATGATTCTTTACGTATGGGTAGTTATGGTTTAGGAGCAGGAAGATTAAGAACAATCTTTACTGTCGTTCTGCCAGTTGCGATGCCAGGTATTCTTTCCGGAGTTATCTTAGCAATTGGACGTATTGTCGGTGAGTCAGCAGCATTTATCTATACTTTAGGATCATCATCAAGTATGATATCATCACTAGGAGATTCAGGTCGTACTCTTGCGGTTCACATGTATATGTTATCTCAAGAAGGACTTCACGTAGATGAGTCATATGCTGTTGCATCGATTCTAATATTAATTGTTCTATTCATTAACGGCTTATCAAATTTAATTGGTAATCGACTAGGCTCTGGAGGGAAATAAAAAATATGGCTAACACAAAATTTAAAATTAAAGACTTAGACTTTTATTACGGTGATTTTCAAGCGTTAAAAAATATTAATATGGATATTGAAGAGAAAGTAGTTACAGCATTTATCGGACCTTCAGGTTGTGGTAAATCAACATTTATCAAAACATTAAATCGTATGCAAGATTTAGTATCATATGCTCGTGTGGATGGATTAATTTCTTTAGATGGTCAAAATATCTACGAAAAAGGCTATGACGCTAATTTATTACGCAAAAAAGTTGGTATGGTGTTCCAACATCCAAACCCATTCCCAAAAAGTATTTATGACAACATTGCTTATGGACCTAGAACTCACGGGATTAAAGATAAAACTCAACTTGACCAAATTGTTGAAGAAAGTTTACGAGCAGCAGCAATTTGGGATGAAGTAAAAGATAAATTAGATAAAAATGCAACAGCAATTTCTGGTGGACAACAACAAAGAATTTGTATTGCACGTGCGATTGCTAACGATCCAGAAGTATTACTTATGGATGAGCCAACTTCTGCACTTGACCCAATTTCTACTGGGAAAATTGAAGAACTTATTTCTGAATTAAAAGAGAAATATACGGTTGTTATTGTTACTCATAATATGCAACAAGCTGCACGTATTTCTGATAAAACAGCATTCTTCTTAACTGGGGAAGTCATTGAATTTGATGATACTGAGAAAATCTTCATTAACCCGTCAGAACAACGCACTGACGATTATATTTCAGGTCGCTTCGGTTAATTTTATTTAAACTAATACGTATATTTTCTAGGAGGAAAAACAGTGAGAGAAGCATTTCAAGAAGAATTAGAAAAATTTTTGGATAAATTAATTATGTTAAGTAACTTCGCTAATGAGTCATTACATAAAGCGATTAAAGCGTTTGACGAAAATGATAATGAATTAGCGCACGAAGTAATTGCTGATGACCTAAGAATTAATGCTTTAAGTGTTGAAATCGAAAGAGATGCATACCTTCTAATAGCATTACAACAACCAGTGACTGGAGATTTAAGAAAAATCTTTACAGTATTTTCTGCAAATTCAGATGTAGAACGTATCGCTGACCATGCAACATCTGTTGCTAAGACTGTCATTCGTCGTAATCCTGACGAAGAAAAAATCGAGCGCCTAGATGATATTGTTAAACAAATGGGTGAGCTTGCTCAAGAGATGATTACTGATGTCATTCAAGCATTTGTTAAGGGTGATGTTAGAGCAGCACGTAAGATTGCTGACCGTGATAATGAGTTAGATGCTCTACAACAACAAATTTATGGAATTGCTGCACAAACAATGGAATTTGATACTGAAGTAATTATCGGAGGTATTAACTATATTGGTGTTGCAAATAACTTAGAACGTATCGGAGATTATGTGACTAATATTTGCGAAAGAATTGTGTACTTACACTCAGGAGACATCGTAGAATTAAACTAATGGCATACCCATCCCCTCTTCATTAAGTTAAGGCTTAATAAAGAGGGGATTTTATTTTATTAAAGTAATCGTTAAGGAGAACAGAGAGTCTTAACATAAAATTTACAATAGATTTACATTAAATTTACAATCGCTTGTTATAATAGAGGTGTGCTGATGGTTTGACTATCAGACGAGTGATTAGATGTCGTTGAAACATTAGAAATCAAAAGGAGATGTACATTAATGAAAAAAACATTAAAAGCTTTACCATTATTAGCAACTGCAGGATTAGTATTATCATCAGTTGTACCAGCATTCGCACAAGAGGGAACAATTAACGTTGTTTCTCGTGAAGATGGATCAGGAACACGTGGAGCATTCGTAGAAATCGTTGGTGTTGTTGACGAAAACGAAGATGACATGACTACTACATCAGCTGCAATCCAAAACGGTACTAACGGAGTTATGCAAACTGTTGCTGGAGATCCAAATGCAATCGGATATATCTCATTAGGTTCATTAAATGATACAGTTAAAGCTGTTACTGTTGATGGAGCAGAAGCTACTCCAGAAGCAATTAACGCTGGAGATTACCCAATCGCTCGTCCATTCGTAGTGGCATGGGGAGAAGATCAATCTGACTTATCAGCTGACTTCTTAACATTCATCCACTCTCAAGAAGGACAAACAATCGTTGAAGAAGAAGGATACATCGCTGTAGACGCTTCTGCATCTGCTGAAGGTGAAGAATCATCTGAAGAAGCTTCATCTGAAGAAACAACTGAAGAATCAGCATCAGAAGAAACAACTGAAGAGCCAGCTGAAGGCGAAGAGTCTGCTGGAGCTGAAGAAGCTGCGTCTGAAGAAGAAACTACAGAAGAAGAAGCTTCATCAGAAGAAACAACTGAAGAAGAGTCAGCTACAGAAGAAGAATCAACTGAAGAAGAATCAGGATCAGTTGTTGCTTCATTACCTTCATACGAAGCTGCTGGCTTAGAAGGAACTATTGAAGTTGTTGGATCTACATCAGTAACTCCAGTTATGGAAGTTTTAGCTGAAGAATACATGGCTTTAAACCCAGACGTAACTATTAACATTACTTCAAATGGTTCATCTGCTGGTATCCAAGCTGCAACTGGTGGAGCTGCTGACTTAGGTATGTCTTCTCGTGAATTAACAGAAGATGAAGCTGCAGCATTAAACCAAACAAACATCGCTCTTGATGGAATTTCTGTTGTAGTTCACCCAGAAAGTACAGTAGAAGATTTATCATTAGAAACAATTCGTTCGATCTTCTTAGGTGAAGTTACTGAGTGGGAAGAAGCAGCTCAATAATTTTTAAACTATCATAGAGATTTATAACACACCTCTTCGGAGGTGTGTTTTTCATGTGCGCCCGGCATGGGCGATAACTTGGTGGTGAAAGTCCACTACAGACTTGGCAGTAGGAACTGTTAGCTAAAGGCAAGGGTGTCCACCGTGAGGTGGAATCTGAAGGAAGCCGGAGGCAAACA
>NZ_JBGQQX010000039.1:0-24881 GCF_045528525.1 Ruoffia sp. FAM 26255
TTAAAGATGAGAACACAACACAAACTATCGTTGCATAGAGAGACACTTAAACATAGGAATAAAAAAAGAGCCAAGGTGACTGCGTCACCTGGCTCCTCGGTCCACCAACATCAAAAATTCATGAACCGATTTTTTTATTTTAAAAGATTCGGTTTATCCTTTTAGAAATGATTTAAGTTACTGGTCAAATTGTGTATAATTAAGAGACTGAGAAATAAAGCGAATGAAGCTGAAAGTGGAGGTGTTTTAATGACAAATGAGTTCGTATTATCGGAATTACTTTTATATATTGTTCCAGTAATCATTATTTTTGTTGTTCAAAAGTATTTGAAATCATATTTGAAGTTTTTTGATAAGTATCCGTTGAATTTAGCTATTTTGTTATTACCACTGTGGTTGACATTAATTCATCTTTTTTCAAAATTAATCTTTGGCTTTAGTCTGATCCCATTCATACTTTTTATTACGGCATTTGCCTTAGGATTGCAGCTGTATGATTATATCAGACGCATTGATATGTTTACTTTTCAAGAATACTATATGCCTGCTAGTCAGTTAATATCCAAAATGTTTTCAGCTTTCTTAGTTGGTTTAGTCATTTTAAGAGTATATACATACTTTTAGTGGGAAAATCCCCCACTAATCTTCCACTCGCCCCCACTTTTAACAAAGGTTGATAATAAGCTATTTAGAGTCGTTACTCGAAAGAGTTTCGGCTCTTTTTTTGTTTAAATTTGGTAAATAGTGGTACGAAGTGGAGGGATGTGGTAGAATGAAATTAACTAAAATGGAGGAGGTGTAATCGTCGTGCTGATTGGTGAATATCAACATAATATTGACGTAAAAGGGCGACTGATTATGCCATCGAAATTCCGTCCAGATTTAGGTCATAACTTTATTATTACTCGTGGTTTAGACGGATGTTTATTCGGCTATCCACTCGAAAATTGGGAAACTATTGAAGAGAAATTACAACAATTACCTTTAGCAAGAAAAGATGCACGTAAATTTACTCGTTTCTTTTACTCAGCTGCCACTGAAGTAGAAGTAGATAAGCAAGGGCGAATAAATTTACCAAAAACACTTATAGACTTCGCTAAAATCGATAAGAGCTGTCGTGTGATCGGCGTATCAGATCGTATCGAGATTTGGAGTAGCGAACGTTGGGAAGAATTTGCAGATAGCATCGAAGAAGATTTTGAAGATATCGCAGAAGACATGATTGATTTTGGATTTTAGAAACGGGGGGATTATGAATGTCATTTGAACATGAGACAGTTCTATTGCATGAAACAATTGATATGTTAGAGATTAATCCGAATGGAACTTATGTAGATTGCACCTTGGGGGGAGCAGGTCACGCTAAGTATTTATTATCTCAATTATCAGAACGCGGACATTTATATGCCTTTGATCAGGATATGACAGCCATTGACAATGCAAAAGTTGTATTAGCAGAAGAGATAGAAGCAGGTAAAATAACTTTTATTCATCGTAATTTTAGAGAAATCGAGCAAGGCTTAGTAGAATATAATATTGAATATGTTGACGGTATTTATTATGACTTAGGGGTTTCATCTCCACAATTAGATATTGCTGAACGTGGTTTTAGTTACCATCAAGAAGCACGTTTAGATATGAGAATGGATCAAACTCAAGAACTTAGTGCATACGAAGTTGTGAATGAGTGGGATTTCAATGATTTAATAAGAATTATTAGTCGTTATGGAGAAGAGAAGTTTGCGAAGAGAATTACCCGAGCCATTGAATCAGAAAGAGAAAAAGCACCGATTGAAACGACAACACAATTAAGTGAAATTGTGAAGTTAGCAATACCGGCTGCAACTAGAAGAACAGGTGGACATCCAGCTAAACGAACTTTCCAGGCGATTCGTATCGCTGTGAATGATGAATTAGGCGCACTGGAGGAATCACTGGAAGCAGGGTTGAAATTATTAAAAGTTGGTGGACGTATGAGTGTTATCTCATTCCACTCTTTAGAAGACCGTTTAGTCAAACAGTTATATAGAGAGAAATCAACACCACCAGAAACACCACCTAATTTACCAGTACTGCCAGCAGAGCACCAACCGGAATATAAATTTATTAACCGAAAACCAGTTACTGCTGATTCTGAAGAATTAGAACATAATAATCGCGCTCGAAGTGCAAAACTTAGAGTGATCGAACGTACGACAATTAAAGAATAGATTTAAAGGATTTAGGAGGCATCGGATGTCAGAACTATTAGAAAAGACTAATTATAATGAAGAGCAATATTTTGAACGTAAATTGGGGAATCATTATGATAATTCTCAACCTGTTGCCTCACCAAACTATAGTGTACCAGCAAGTGATCAACCATTTGAAGAACAAGAAAGTAATGTTTCCAAAAAGAAAAGAAAACTATCTAAATTTGAAACAATCTGGTTATCTCTTTGTAGTATAATAGCCGTTGGAGCGATCATCGCTAGTTTCTTTATTAGAGTGGATATTATTGAGCAACAACGTTCAATCAATAATTTAGAAGATTCTATTACAGAATACCGTTCTAATACTGATATTTTAAATAGTCAAATTACTGACCAATACAATTATCAACAAATTAAAGAAGCAGCGGATAGCAACAATATGACTATTGAGAAAGACAGAGTAAGGACTGTTGAGAGATGAGCGAAAAACAAAGCAATCATTCTAATTTAAATATATTATTATTAATAGGCGTCGCAGCTATAACATTTATTTTGTTAGGTGCACGCTTCTTTCAATTAAACATAACTCAGTCTTCGCATGGTGAGGATTTAGTGGAATATATCGAAGATTCACAAGACCCAAGAAGTAGTATCATCGAAGCAAAACGAGGCACGATTTATGACATTCAAGGTCAGCCGATTGCGATTGATACTACTTCTTATTCCATGTATGCAGTATTACAAGGGGGAAATGGCTACGACGCAGTTGAAGATAGAGATTACACTGCCAAAGTATTAAGTAATTATATTGATATGACCCGTGATGAGGTCTTGGATATATTATTAAACTATGAAGCAATACAAGTTGAATTTGGTACAGCTGGTCGTAATATTAGTCAAGAAACGCGCGATGCCATTGAAGAAGAGAATTTACCAGGGGTTTATTTTGTCAGTCAAAGTTCTAGACAATACGTAAACGACTACTTTAGTTCGCATCTGATAGGATATGCTTCGAAACAAGAACAGAATAATTCTTGGATGCCGACAGCGGACATCTTAACAGGGCAAATCGGAATTGAGTCAGCTTATGATGCTGAATTAAGTGGTCAAAATACCATTGAAAATAATCCTGACCTAGTTGAAAGAACACGGACATTATTGGGAGAAGATATTTACCTTACTCTAGATAGTAGACTCCAACATTATATGGAAGAGTTACTTGATTATTCTTATAATAAGTATCAACCTGAAGAGATGAGTGCTTATTTGGTCGAAGTAGAGACAGGAAAATTATTAACAGCTGCTCAAAGACCGACATTTAATTTGAATACCCGTGAAGGGATTGAAACGCAATGGACCAACCAATTGGTTGAAGAAGTTTATGAGCCTGGATCAACCATGAAGATATTAACACAAGGTACGGCTTATGATATGGGCGTTTATGAACCCAATGAATTAGTTGAGACTGGTTCAACAGAAATTGAAGATGTGACAGTTCGAGATTATAACTTGTACGGTTGGGGACCGATTACTTTTGATGAAGGATTATCTAGATCAAGTAATGTGACGATTGTTGAATTAATTCGCCGTATCGGCTTAGACAATTGGACAGATCAATTAACTGAATTTGGTTTCGGCCAAACAACGGAATCAGGCCTAGCGAACGAAGCGACAGGAACGGTGGAGTTTGATAACCCAGTGTCTGCAACAATGTCAGGTTTTGGGCAAGGATTTGCGACAACACCGATTCAATTGCTACAAGCTTTCACTTCGATTGCTAACGATGGGAAAATGATGAAAATCCAATACCTTAACGGCATTGGAGAGAATAATGAATTTCAACCGATTGAGATTAATCAACCAATCTCAGAAGAAGCAGCGGATCATATTGTTGATTTAATGGTTAATACTGTGAATGAAGAGTATGGAACAGCACAAGAATATAGTGTGCCGGGCGTTCAGATCGCAGCCAAAACAGGTACGGCGCAAATTGCCAATCCAGATGGCTTAGGTTATTTAGAAGGTGCCAATGATTACTATTTCTCAGTTATTTCATTCTTCCCAGCCGATGATCCGAAATATATGTTGTATTTCTCAATGAAACGACCAACCAATGATCATAATTTAATGGGTTCACAAATATTAGCTGAGATATTTAGACCATTTGTGGAATATGTATCAGTTTATGAATAGAAAGTAGGAGTACGATGGAACAAAAAAAATTAATAAACGTGTTATATGATGCTCATGTAATTAATACGAAGTATTTAGAAACTGAAGTGTCTAGCTTAGTAAATGATACGCGTAAAGTAGAAAATAATTCATGCTTTATTGCTATCAAAGGCGAGAACTTTGATGGGCACCAAGCGATTGAAGACGTAATTAACAAGGGAGCAAAATTAATTATTGTTGAAGATGTGCCACAAAATCCAGAGCTACTTGATGCAACCATCGTGCAAGTGACTTCAACTTTCCGTACTCAAGCGATACTTGCAAACCAGTATTTCCAAGAACCGTCTACACAACTTAATGTTGTTGCGGTAACAGGAACTAATGGGAAGACAACAACGAGTAATATGATTAGTCAATTACTTGAAAGTTTAAATCGTAAGACGGGTGTGATTGGAACCTTACATTATAAAGTTGGGGAAACATATTATCCAGCAGTAAATACGACACCGAACGCTTTAGAAATGCAGAGATTATTCAATGAAATGGTTGAAACAGACTGTCAAGATGCCATCATTGAAGCATCTTCACATGCTTTAGCTTTAGGACGATTATCGTTTACGGATATTGATTGTGCCATCTTTACGAATTTGACGCGTGAACATTTGGACTTTCATTCAACTATGGAAGGTTATGCAAATGCGAAAAGTTTATTGTTCAGTCATTTAGGACAAAGATTCCATAGTCACCGCCCAAGATTGGCCATTCTAAATATGGATGATCCTTATCACACGACGATGGCAGAAGTAACTAGTGCCGATATTGTGACATATAGTTTAGAACATCCTCAAGCTACAGCTTATGCACATTCAATTTCAGAGAAAAATGGTAAGACTGAATTTGTTATAAATTACAACGATCAATCTTATACAGTTGAAATACCGATGCGTGGTTCTTACAATGTATCGAACTATTTAGCAGCATTTTTAACATTGAGTAAATATTACCAATATACAATAGATGATATTCTGAAAGCGACGCGAGATTTTATTGGTGTCACAGGTCGTATGCAAGTGGTTGATGAAGGACAAGATTTTGAAGTGATTGTTGACTTTGCACATTCACCCGATGCACTTGAACGAGTAATGCAAGAACTCATAGAACATAAATCAGATGATCAAAAACTCATTGCCTTAATGGGACATAGTGGCGGAAACCGCGATAGCGGTATGCGCGAACCATTAGGAGATATCTTATTTAAGTATGCGGATGAAATTGTGTTCACTGCTGACAATCCTAGGTTTGAGCCAGTTGAAAAAATTGTCAATGAAATGATTGGTTTACATCATAATGACAATAAACCTTATTCAATAATTAAAGACAGAGCAGTGGCAGTACAACAAGCCATTGACATTGCTCAAAAAAATGATATTGTCTTATTCGCGGGTAAAGGTGGAGAACCTTACCAAGTAATCGGAAACGACAATATACCTTACGATGAAGTGCAAACGGTTATTGATGCAATTCATCGAAAACGGTTATAAAAACTAAGGAGTGAACAAAAAATTGAATATTATCTTACCAATCGTGACTAGCTTTTTATTAACAGTCATTGCGATGCCTTTTTTCATCCAATACTTTAATAAAAAGAAATTAGGTCAAACAACAAGGGAAGATGGGCCATTATGGCATGAAGTAAAAACTGGGACACCAACTATGGGAGGAACAGTATTTATCCTAGCTATTTTATTAGCGATGTTAATCTTTGGCTTTATCCAAACGTCTTACTCAGGCGAGTTCTGGATGATTTGGCTAGCGTTCTTATTATTTGGAGCCATTGGTTTTGTTGATGATTTTATAAGTATTTTCAAAAAAAGAAATGAAGGGTTAACTGCTAAACAGAAGTTCTTAACACAATTATTATTTGCTTTTGTGATAGCGTTAATTGGCATGGTAACAAACCAACACATTTTCATACCATTTTTTGGTTTTGAAATTTCTAATATTCTCTTAGTCGGATTATTCATGTTTATCTGGATTACAGGCTTTTCAAACGCAGTGAATTTAACTGACGGTTTAGATGGTTTAGCGACTGGCTTAAATATTATTGCGTATAGCGCGTATTACTTTATCGCCACAGCTGAAGGAAATTCAACTGTAGCAACAGCTTCATTGATTGTAGTTGGATCGTTAATTGGATTTTTAATCTTTAATCGTAAACCAGCGAAGATTTTTATGGGGGACGTTGGTTCACTTGCCTTAGGAGCAGGACTAGCAGTTATGTCATCCGTACTTAATAATCCATGGAGTTTGTTAATCATAGGTTTTGTCTTTGTAGTTGAAACAGTAAGTGTTATGCTTCAAGTATTATCCTTCAAGACTCGAGGAAAAAGAATATTTAAGATGGCGCCAATTCATCACCATTTCGAAATGATTGGTTGGAGTGAATCAAAAGTGGTAAATGTATTTTGGGCTGTCGGATTAATTAGTGCATTGATTGCATTATTTATCTTTTAATAGGGAGCGATTTTTAGAATGGGAACGAACGAGAATTTATCAGACAAAGAAATACTAGTGTTAGGTTACGCCAAAACCGGAAAAAGTGTAGCTGAGTTCCTAGTAAAACAACAAGCAAATGTAACAATTAATGACCGAGGGGATCTATCACAGGACCCGTCGGTTACTTTGCTTTTAGAAGATGGCGTCCAAATCGTCGATGGTGGGCATCCTTTAGAACTCTTGGATAAGCATTTTGATATGATTATCAAAAACCCTGGGATCCCTTATTCAATTCCGTTTTTACAAAAAGCGATTGAAAAAAACATCCCAATTTATACAGATGTTGAACTTGCTTCAAGATTTAGTAAGGCACCGATTATAGGTATTACAGGTAGTAATGGTAAAACAACGACAACAAGTTTACTGAGAGAATTATTAACTCAAAGAGAAAAAGGGAATGCTTACCTTGCTGGAAATATTGGTATCCCAACTTTAGATGTTATAGATCAAGCGACAGAAGATGATGACATCGTCATGGAATTATCTAGTTTCCAATTAGCAGGAACAGAACAATTTCACGCTGAAATTGCGGTCATAACCAATATATATGAAGCGCATTTGGATTATCACCAAACCCGAGAAGAATATGCCAAAGCCAAATTAAAGATTTTAGTCAATCAAACACAGGATGACCATATCGTTTATCGTTATGATAATGCTGAATTACATCATTGGGTGAAAAAATTTAAAGGGCAACTTATTCCTTTCTCAATTGAAATAATCGATGAGTTTGTCCGTTCGAATGGTGCTTATGTAGAAGGTGAATGGATATACTTTAAAGAAGAGCAAATTATTCCATTATCAGATATTCAAATTCCTGGTAGTCATAATGTCGAGAATGTCCTAGCGGCTGTGGCAGTTGCAAAGCTAAAAGGAGTTTCGAACCAAGAAATTTCTAATATAGTCAGAGAGTACAAAGGGATGCGTCATAGAATTCAGCCGGTAGCTAATGTCAGTGGACGAAGTTTCTACAATGATTCAAAAGCTACGAATATTACCGCTACGATTACTGCTTTAAATAGTTTCAAGAAACCCATTCGATTTATTGGTGGAGGCTTAGATCGTGGTAATGAATTTGATGAGTTAATACCATATCTCAAGAATGTATCAGGAGCTTATCTTTACGGTGAAACCAAAGAAAAAATGGCAAAAGCTTTTAAATCTGCGGGTGTAAATACGATTGAAATCTTTGATGATCTAATTGAAGCCACTTCAAATGCTTACCGGGAAGCAAGACAAGGTGAAGTTGTTCTATTATCACCAAGTTGTGCGAGCTGGGATCAATATCAAAACTTTGAAATTCGTGGCGACGTATATATCAATACCATTGAAAAATTATTACTAGAAGAACCATATATGGATGAATAGGAGTATCTTATTATGAAAATTAATCGAATCATCTTATCTGGTGGAGGAACTGGGGGACATATTTATCCAGCTCTTGCAATTTATAATCGTATGAAAGAACTCAATCCAGAATTAGAGTGTTTATACATCGGTACAGACAAAGGTCTCGAAGCAAGTATTGTTCCAAAGGCGAATATTGACTTTAAATCCATTGAGATATCCGGTTTAAAACGCAGTTTATCACTGGATAATATTAAAGTCGCATGGCAAATGTTAACAAGCACACAAAAAGCAAAGAAATTAATTAAAGACTTTCAACCCGAATTAGTCATTGGAACTGGTGGCTTCGTTTGTGCACCTGTACTTTATGCTGCAGCCCAACTAGGTATCCCAACGTTGATTCATGAACAAAATAGCGTCGCAGGGGTAACTAATAAATTCTTAAGTCGCTTTGTTGATAAAGTTGCGACGTCTTTTCATGAAGTTGAGACTGACTTTGCAAAAGTCAGTCACAAAGTGGCATTTACTGGAAACCCACGAGGGCAAGAAGTAACAAACTATGCTAAAGATGAGCATATACTATCAAAAAATTATGGCTTTAATGATCAATTACCAACGGTACTAATATTTGGAGGCAGTCGTGGTGCGCCAGCTATTAATAAAGCAGCTGTAGAATCCATCGAAGACTTTGCTAAGAAAGAATATCAGGTAATTATTGGGACAGGTTCAGTTCACCATTCAGAATGGATGACTTATATAGAAGAGAACCAGATTAAAATACCTAATAATGTTAAAATAGTTCCATACATTGATAACATGCCTGCACTATTTCAAAGTATTGATTTAGTTGTTTGCCGAAGTGGTGCAACGACATTAGCTGAATTGACAACACTTGGACTTCCGAGTATTTTAATTCCTAGTCCATACGTGACGAATAATCATCAAGAGATGAATGCCATGGCATTAGTGAATAATCAAGCTGCTGAAATGATAAAGGAAGATCGACTAGATTCAAATCAACTAGTTCAAACGATTGACCAAATGATTCTTGATCAAACATCATTAAATAAAATGGCTGAAAATGCTAAAAAATTAGGTACGCCACACGCAATAGATGATATTATTACAATAGTTGAATCTATTCATTAAGTAATAAAGACTAAATATTTTCGAGGAGGTGAAAGCTATGAGTAATAATGAGCGACGAGGAAATTATCGAACAGGGCCTCAAAACACGTCAAATAATCGGAAACCAAACAGTCCTGAAACAAGGCAATCTAGACCGGTAAACGAACCGTCTCAACCGATTCGTGGAAACTATCGCATCGATAGTAATGGAAATCCGATTATTCCAAAGCAAAGCGGCATAACAAATCGAGACGAACTTGAGCAAGATTATTTCAGTCGGACTCAAAACACCCAAACTGAAGGGAATCAGAATCGAGAAGAACAGTATCAACCGAATCAAGTCATTCATCCGATACCGCCTCAGTCAGGTCCTGTTCAACAGCGACGTGTATATCATATGGATGATTACAGACGCGATCAGAATGAGTTTCATAGTCGTGCAAATCAACCAAATAGTCGAAACTTCGACCAACCTCAATCAAACACTCGAGAAAGAGCGACTAGACAGCAAAATCAGAATTTGAATCGAAGTCGAAATCAAAATCTGAACAGAAATCAGAACTTAAACCGAAATTACTCAGGCAATCAACCACCACGAAGAAATCAACCTCAAGGTAGTCGAACTAATTGGTATTATAACTTGCATCAAAGGGTCAATAGACAGATGAATAAAAGTTCTAATGCGACCTTGCCAGAAGGAAAGACTGTACTATTTGCAGTTTTTGCATTAATATACCTAACAATGCTAGTGACGGGTTGGCAATTAATGCCGTTTAATAAAGTGAATAATTTAGTCGTCACAGGAACCGAGCTTGTTCCGGAAACGTTTGTAAAAGGATCGTCTCGAATATATAAATTCGATGAAGTGGATGAAGTTATGAGCCAAAGACAAGACATTGAAGCGACAATTAAAGAGGAAAATCCTTTAATTGAAAGTGTCGTATTTAATCGACCAGATTGGAAGCAATTAGAAATTAATGTTGTTGAACATGATCTTGTGGGGTTAATTAACCAAGATGGTTATCATCTAGTCTTAAATAACGGTGAAATACTGAATGTATCCGGGAATCAAGAATTAGCAAATATAGCCAATGAAGCATTACCAGAATTAATCGGCTTCGATACAAGTGGAAAACTGACGGAAGTTGCACAAGGTTTGCGTCAAATTGATCCAGAGATATTAGCTATGATGGAGACGGTGACTTCCGCAGATGACGAGAATAAACCGAATGCCATTGTTGTTGAAATGGAAGACGGAAATACCATTAATGCCATTATTTCGACTTTTGCTCAAAAAGTGCAATATTATCCGGATATTTTAACACAATTAGACGGACAAACCGGAGTGATTAATTTTGAAGTCGGTGCATACTTCACACCAGCAGAAGATTCTGCTAATAGTGTCAAACTTGACAATAATTAAGATAAGTTATATGTAATTATACTTACATTTATCTTTTTTTCTTCTATTAAAATGAAGTTTGTGCTAATATAGGTAATGTGAAATTGAAGAAAATTAAACAAAATATAGAAAAATAATTAGCCAGAAGGGGGTTAATACCTAAATGAGAAATCAAGAAATTTTTGTTAGTTTAGATATTGGTACGACCTCAATTAAAGTCGTTGTCGCTGAGTATATTAATGGAAATATTAATATTATCGGTGTGGGAAATGAAAAATCACGTGGATTGAGTCGTGGGGTTATCGTCGATATAGATGATACAGTCAACTCGATTCAAAGAGCCATTTCTCAAGCAGAACGCAAAGCAAATGTTAAAATTAACGAAGTGATCGTTGGTGTTCCAAGTAATCAAATTATGGTAGAAGATTGCCACGGTATGATTGCTGTTGCAAGCGATAATAGGGAAATAACTGCCCTAGACGTTGAGAATGTAATCAATGCAGCTAAAGTTCGTTCAGTACCACCTGAAAGAGAAATTATCTCAATTATTCCTGAAGAATTTATTGTCGATGGATTTAACGGAATTAAAGATCCAAGAGGTATGATTGGAGTTCGTTTAGAGCTCTATGCTCGTTTAATTACAGGACCAAGAACAATCATTCATAATATTAGACGTTGTGTTCAAAAAGCAGGTTTATCAATCAGTGAACTTGTCGTTCAACCAGAAGCAATTGCATCCGTAGCTTTATCAGCAGATGAACGAGAATTCGGAACAGTGGTTGTTGATATGGGTGGTGGACAATCAAGTGCATCCATTATGTATGACGGCCAGATGAAATATTCATTCGTGGATCAAGAGGGTGGAGATTTCGTTACAAAAGATATCTCAGTTATTCTAAACACGTCACTTGATTCAGCTGAGCGAATCAAACGAGAATATGGCTTTGCTATCGCAAGTCAAACTACAGACGATGAGTACTTCCCAGTTGAAACAGTTGGAAAGAAAGAACCTGTCCGTGTAGATGAACATTATCTTGCTGAAATTATCGAAGCACGTTTAGTGCAAATCTTTGAAACATTATATGAAGAATTAAATCGTGTTGATGGACTCGATTTACCTGGAGGATATGTTCTGACAGGTGGAGCTGTGTCTTTACCAGGAGTCCTAGACTTAGCTAAACGATACTTTGGAAGTAAAGTTCGCTTATTTATTCCTGAAGAAATGGGAATGCGTAATCCAATTTATACGACAAGCCTTGGAATGATCGAATATGCTGCAAATCTTGATGATGTGCACCGAATTGCTCAAGGAACTTTTGCAGTTCCTTCACAAGCTGCCCCAAGACAATCTATGCCGCCACAAGGTGGACAAAGACGTCCGGCACCATCTAGTGGCCGTAACCAAGGGCAAGCGGCACGAGGTCAACAATCAGGTGACTTGTTCGGCGGTCAACGTCGTCAACCAGCTAACGAGACAAACCAAATGGCAAACGACCAACGCACGATGCCAGACACTATGCCTAGTTCAAATCAACAAGAAGATTATCAACAATATAATTCATTTGATGACGACTATCGTTACGAAGATGCGGCATACTATGATGACTATTCGCAAGATGACGAAGCGAACAAATATTCAGAGCCTGTTACTGATCAAAGTAATGGGAATGGCATAACGGCAAAAGTCCGTGACTTTTTCCAAACATTTTTTGATTAAGACTTGATAGATAAACAGGAGGAATATAAATGGAATTATCATTCGATTCAACAATGGGATATGATGGCGCAGTAATTAAAGTAATTGGTGTAGGTGGAGCAGGTGGAAATGCCGTTAATCGTATGATTAAAGATGAAGTTCAAGGTGTTGAATTCATCGTTGCAAATACGGACACTCAAGCACTACAAGGTTCAGACGCTGAAATCAAAATCCAATTAGGCCCAAAAGTAACTAAAGGGTTAGGTGCAGGTTCATTACCAGAAATTGGACTTAAAGCAGCTGAAGAAAGTGAAGAGCAAATTCGCGAAGTACTAGAAGGAGCAGACTTAGTGTTTGTTACTGCTGGTATGGGTGGAGGTACTGGTACAGGTGCTGCACCGGTCGTGGCTAAGATTGCTAAAGAATTAGGCGCTTTAACAGTAGGTGTTGTAACACGTCCATTTACTTTTGAAGGACCAAAACGCGGACGCTTTGCGGCTGAAGGTTTGAAAAACTTAAAAGATGCGGTTGATACTTTAGTAATTATCTCAAACAACCGTTTATTAGAAATTGTAGACCGTAAAACTCCAATGTTAGAAGCATTCAGTGAAGCAGATAATGTTTTACGTCAAGGTGTACAAGGTATCTCTGATTTAATTACAGCACCAGGTTACGTTAACTTAGACTTTGCTGACGTGAAAACTGTAATGAAGGATCAAGGAACTGCATTAATGGGTGTAGGCCAATCTTCAGGTGAGAACCGTACGGCTGAAGCAACTAAGAAAGCTATCTCATCACCATTATTAGAAGTATCTATTGATGGTGCAGAACAAATCTTATTAAACATTACAGGTGGAGAAGACTTAAGCTTATTCGAAGCACAAGATGCTAGTGATATTGTTGCCAATGCATCAAGTGGTGATGTAAACATTATCTTCGGTACGTCAATCAATAATGATTTAGGTGACGAAGTTATTGTTACTGTAATCGCAACTGGTATTGAGAATGAGAAGACTGATCGTAATAAAATGAGCACACCACCAAGACGCTCATTCAATACACCGTCATCTTCAGCAGAATCAACTCAACCAGCTCAAAGTCTACAACAACCAGATTCACCAAGCCAATCAAACGAACCAACACCACGTCGTCAACAAAAGCGTGATTTATTCAGTGATTGGGACATAAATAGAGAAACAAACACACGTGACGTTGATACAACTGAAGCAGACTCTAAACATAAACGTCAATTTGAACGTCCAAATACGGATGGATCTGGAAGTCGTCAAAGTGAAGTAAATGATTCAGATGAATTAGATACGCCACCATTTTTCCGTAAACGTCATCGTTAATAAAGAGTTAGGATGCTAAGGCATCAAAATAATAGAGGAATCAGTATTGGTTCCTCTTTTTATTTATCAATAAGTAAAAATTTATGTTATAATTCATAAGATAAGAATTTAAGGGAGTGTTATAGTTGGGCCTTTTGAGCTTAGTTTCTAATTTATTTCAGGCATATACACTGGTTTTAGTCGTATACGCACTACTATCATGGTTACCAGGTGCCCGTGAAAGTGCCTTAGGACAATTTATTGTTAAATTAGCACGACCATATTTGGATATATTTGATCGTTTCATCCCGCCATTAGGGGGCATTAGTTTCAATGTTATTATTGCAATTTTTGTTTTACGATTTATCCGAGATGGTTTAATCTGGATATTGGCAGCAATATTATTTTAAAAATGTGGTGAATTAAATGTCAGATGATATATATCAACATTATCGACCCGAAGAGCAACCGTTTATTGATAAAGTTTTCGGTTGGATAGATCAAGTAGATTTAACTTACGCACCTTATACAACTGTATTTTTAACACCTCGAGAGAAGATGATTGTTGAACAACTTGTCGCAAGTCGAGAAGAGATTTCAGTTATTTTCAGAGGTGGTTATGAAGGTGCGGAACGTAAACAAGCCTGTATTTATCCCCAGTATTATGAACCGGATGATGAAGATTTTACAATTGTTCTATTCAATATTAAATACCCAGAAAAATTTGGAAATTTAACACATGGTAGAATTTTAGGAACGTTAATTTCAACTGGAATTGAAAGAGAGCGCATTGGGGATATTATTACAGATGGACCGAATTGGCATGCACTTGTTGATGCTTCAATCAGTGATTATTTGAAAACTCAAGTAACTAAAATTGCGAATGTCGGAGTACAATTGGAAGAGTTATCATTTGATGATATATTAACCTCAAAAGAACAATGGGAAGTAAAGCATGTTATTTCTAGCTCTTTACGGCTTGACACTTTATTAAGCAAAGTCTATAATTTTTCTAGACAGCGTGCGAAAAATTCAGTCTCACAAGGTGATGTGAAAGTGAATTTCGTTCCAATGGAGAGACCTGACGTTGAGATTGGTATCAATGATATCATTTCATTACGTAAGTTTGGACGCTTCTGGATCAATGATATTGAGGGTATGACTAAGAAAGATAATTATCGATTAAACGTCAATGTACTTTTAAAGTAAATTACATAACTTGAATATATTTGAAAGGATTTGTAAATTCATGGTATTAACACCTAACGAAATATTAAATAAAGAATTTAATTCGAAGTTTCGCGGATATGACACAGACCAGGTTAATGATTATTTAGATATAATTGTTGCGGACTTTGAAAAGATGATTGCGGAGAATAATGAACTTAAGAAAGACTTAGCAGCATCAAAAGAAAAAAATGAGTATTTTGCACAATTACAAGACTCATTAAACAGTTCAATTGTAGTCGCTCAAGAAGCAGCAGATCGCTTGAAACAAAACGCACGTAAAGAAGCAGAACTTATCTTATTCGAAGCTGAAAGAGAAGCTGATCGAATGATTAATAGTGCTTCAGATACAGCTAAAAATATCGTCACTGAATCTGATGCATTACGTCGTTCAAGCAAATCATACCGTAATAAACTAGAGCAAATGATTCGCCAACAACTTGAAGTTGTAACGAGTGAAGAGTATCATAGATTATTTGATGAAGAGATTGAATCACAATTTAATCCTGATCACTTCCATGAAGCAACAAATCAACGTGTAAATCAACGCGTAGATCGACTTGAAGAAGAGAACAGTGCTGATTTTAATGCAGCGCATGAAATTACAAATGATCGCTTTGTTGAAGAAGAAATCAAAAACGCGCCAGCACCTACTCCAGAAGTAGATTATCCGGCAACTATTGGTGTAGCTGATCATGAAGATACTGAAGCGACACGAGTTGATTTAAATCGTGATGAGTTATTAAATAATGTTGAGCCAGAAGAGCAAGAAGTTGATTCTAGACACGCAGAATTAGAAGCGATGATTGATGAAGAAGCACAAGCTGAAGCTGAACGCGAAAAACGTGCAGCTCAACGTCGTGAAAGTGTATTAGGACAAACAATTAGAATTGAATTACCAAAAGATTAATAAGAACAAGTTAATCATAGGATACTTTTAGCGAGTCAAGAGTGGTGAAAGCTTGGCAGTCCCTCCTTTGATTAATATCATCTTTGTGTTTGTTATGGTGAAAGTAAGTAATCATAACCGCTTAAATAGCGTTAACATGTAGAGTGAATAGGTCATCTTTAGAGATAACTTATTAATTTGGGTGGTACCGCGTTTATAACGTCCCTTTTTTAGGGGGCGTTTTTTATTTTTAATAAATCAATCAGATTGGAGATAATAATGAAACTAAAAGATACATTAAATTTAGGTAAAACAGATTTCGCCATGCGCGCAAATTTACCTACTAAAGAAGTAGAATTACAAAAAGAATGGGCAGACGCTGACATGTACGAGAAAATTCAAGAGAAAAATGAAGGACGTCCTTCATGGATCTTACACGATGGACCTCCGTATGCGAATGGTAAATTACATATGGGTCATGCTTTAAACAAAGTAACAAAGGACTTTATTGTTCGTTACCACTCTATGGCAGGATACAGCTCACCTTATGTTCCTGGTTGGGATACACATGGTTTACCCATCGAACAAGCCTTAGTTAATGCTGAAGGCGTAGACCGTAAAAGTATGTCTGTTGCGGAGTTCCGTAAATTATGTGAAGAGTATGCATTGAAACAAGTTGAAAACCAAAAAGAAGACTTTATGCGTTTAGGTGTTACAGGTGAATGGGATAATCCATATTTAACTTTAAAACCTGAATATGAAGCTCAACAAATCCGTATCTTTGGTCAAATGGCTGAACGTGGATATATCTATAAAGGACTAAAACCAATTTACTGGTCACCATCAAGTGAATCAACATTAGCAGAAGCAGAGGTTGAATATAAAGACGTTACTTCACCTTCAATTTTCGTTGCATTCAAAGTTAGAGATGGCAAAGATGTCGTACCAGCAGATGCTGAGTTCGTTATCTGGACAACGACACCATGGACATTACCATCAAACTTAGGATTATCTGTGAAAGCAGATGCTAAATATGTTTTAGTAAACGTGGATGGACGTAAATTTATAGTTGCAGAAGCTTTACTAGAAGCAGTTGCTAAGAAAATTGGATGGGAAGATTATTCAATCGAAGCAGAATATAAAGGGGAGCAATTTGACCGTTTAACTGCACAACATCCGTTCTATGACCGTGAATCATTAATAATGTTAGGTGACCACGTTGAATTAGATGCTGGTACTGGTGTCGTTCATACAGCACCTGGACACGGGGAAGATGACTACATTGTTGGGCAAAAATATGGCTTAGATGTTCTTTCTCCAATTGATGACCGTGGACACTTCACAAATGAAGCACCTGGATATGAAGGAATGTTCTATCTTAAAGGGAATAAAGTCATCGTTGAAGAGATGCGTGAAACGGGAGCGTTACTGTTTGATGAGAAGTTTGAACATAGCTACCCACATGACTGGCGTACTAAGAAACCTGTTATTTACCGTGCGACACCACAATGGTTTGCTTCGATTAATAAATTCCGCGATGAGTTATTAAACTCAGTTGAAAATGACGTGAAGTGGTATCACCCATCGGGCGAACGTCGTATGTATAATATGATCCGTGATCGTGGTGACTGGGTAATTTCTCGCCAACGTGTATGGGGAGTGCCATTACCAATCTTCTATGCAGAAAATGGAGAGCCTATCTTAACAACTGAAACAGTTGAACACGTTGCTAAATTAGTTGAAGAGTTTGGATCAAACGTTTGGTTTGAAAGAGAACCTAAAGATTTATTACCTGAAGGATTCACTCATCCAGATAGTCCAAATGGTAAATTTACTAAAGAAAATGACATTATGGACGTATGGTTTGACTCAGGAACATCTTACGCTGGGGTATTACAAGTTCGTGAAGACCAAAAATTTCCTGCAGATATGTACTTAGAAGGATCAGACCAATACCGTGGATGGTTCAACTCAAGTTTTACAACTTCAGTAGCTGTGAATGGTTTCCCACCGTACAAATCAGTTCTTTCTCAAGGATTTGTTATGGATGGAAAAGGTCAAAAAATGAGTAAATCAATCGGTAATGTTATTACACCTGAGGAGATTACAGAAGAATTAGGTGCAGATATCATCCGTCTATGGGTTTCAAGTGTGGATTATGAGAACGATGTACGTATCTCTAAAGACATCTTAAAACAAGTATCTGAATCATACCGTAAGATTCGTAACACGGTCCGCTTTATGTTATCAAACTTATTTGATTTCAATCCTGAAACAGATAAGATTGCTGAAAGTGACTTATCTAAAGTTGATCAATATATTCTGGCTAAATATCGTATTTTAGTTAATGAAGTAACACAAGCTTATGAAAATTATGAATTCTCAACGATCTTTAAGAGAGTAATTAACTTCATTACTGTTGATTTATCAGCGTTCTACTTAGACTTTGCAAAAGATGTCGTTTATATTGAAGCGGCAGAATCTAAAGCGCGTCGTGCAATGCAAACTGTTATTTATACAGTTCTTGAAGGTTTAATTCCATTATTATCACCAATCTTACTTCATACTATGGAAGAAGCTTGGAAAGAATTACCAGGAGCAGAAGGTTTTGTTCAATTACAAGACTTACCTAAATTCGAAGACGTTTCTCAAGACAAAGAAACTGTTAAAGAATGGGATGTCTTCTTCAAAGTGGAGTCAGCTGTTGCTAAAGGTTTAGAAAATGCAAAAAATGATGAAGAACACCCAATCAAGAAATCATTTGAAGCAAAAGCAACTGTCTATACAGATCAAGATACAATTGATCAATTGAATGCTCTAAGTGATCATTTAGATCAATTATTAATCGTATCTGCCTTTGACTTACACTTAGCTGATGAAGCTGATGGTTCAGTCGTTGATTATGATGGCTTTGGAGTTAAAGTTCAGCCGGCTGAAGGTCATACTTGTGACCGTTGTCGTGCGGTAAGACCAGAAGTTGGAACAATTGAAGCGGCACCAGAATTATGTCACCGTTGCTTCTCAATTGTAGAATCACACTTCCCAGAATATTTTGAGGAAGCTGTTGAGTAATTAAAGTAGTTAAATAGCCTCGCTAGACAGATTTTGTCTGGTGAGGCTTTTTCCATTTATCTAGAAATTATTTTAAATCTACCATTCAATGTTGGCGTCTGTTATATTTAAATATGTAAAAGGTGAGGTGAATATATGAAAGTGATTAAATATATATTATTAATCTTTAGTATGGGACAATTTTTTCCTTTAGAAAGTTTTTGGCAAAGTAACTTCTTTTGGTTTTTTATTTGGGTAATTTGTTTTCATTTAGGTTGGTTTTATATGGAACGATTGCACTATAAACAGATAAATAGTATTGTCCTGTGTCTTTTAGCCCTAATCAATTTATGGTTGCTGCCATCCTTTCCATATTTGATGCTAGGACTTTTAACCATTGAATTAAGAGAGTTATTTACACGAAAAAAGACTGTACTCATATTATCTTTAATGGCGATCGTCTCAGTGTTTATATGGATAACGCGCTCGAGTTGGCCGCAGGTGGATTATTTAATATTCACAGTGGGTATCGTTATCATATGTGGTTATTTAGCCGAACAAGCAGCTCGCTTAGAAGAACAGGAAGCTAGTCTTTATGAGTTTCGTACTCAAGCAGATGAGCAAGAGGCGCGATTGATAGAGCAAAAAGCACAAATGATTGCGATGGAGGAAATTCATACCCTTAATGAGAGGAACCGAATTTCTAGGGATTTATATGATACGGTAGGGCATACTTTATCGACCATCGTCATCCAATTGGCAGCCATTGAGAAATTGACAGAGGAAAAGATGCCACAAGCATCAGCTATGTTAAAGCAATTACATCACTTTACTAAAGAAGGTTTATCGGATGTTCGCCAGGTGATTCACCAATTAAAGCCAAAGCATTATCAAAAGTTTGCCTTTATTGAACAAGTACACCACTTCATTTCAGATTTTGAGCATAATAGTCCGATTAAAGTTTATTTTAATAATAATCAATTACTTTGGAGCTTATCGCCTGAACAAGAGTTATTATTTATGAGAGCGATTCAAGAATTTTTAAGTAACAGTAGTAAACATAGTCAAGCAGATGAAGTTCGAATTCAATGTCACTTTACGGATTCCACGGTTATCTTAACGATGATGGATAATGGAAAAGGAACGGATACGATTAAACCGCAAATGGGCATTACGGGTATGAAAGAACGGACGAAGTTATTAGGTGGAAAAGTTCAGATTCATTCCGCTCTAAATAAAGGCTTTAAAGTAAGAATCGTATTACCAAAGGGGGGCAGCAGTTATGACGGATAGAATCAAAGTATTACTCGTTGATGATGAACAACTCATCAGAGGTGGTTTGGCTATATTACTAGGTTCTTTTGAAGATATTGAGATTGTTGGAGAGGCGACTAGTGGTAAAGAAGCGGCGATATTTTGCCAACATAATCCGGTCGACGTTGTGCTCATGGATATTCGCATGCCAGATTCAAATGGGATCGAAGGGACCGAGTTAATTAAAGCAGCTCATCCTCAAATTAAAGTATTAATTCTAACAACTTTCCAAGATGTGGAGTACATCGCTCAATCGATGCAATTAGGAGCATCAGGTTATTTACTTAAAGATAGTAGTCATGAAGAGATTCATGAAGGCATCCGTATTGTCTATAACAATAATGTTGTTTTGGACGGAAAGATTAGTCAAGCCATGTTATCTAATAACCCCAACTTCCAAAGTAACAGTTTTAATGGAAAGGACTTTGATTTATCAGAGAAAGAAATTAAGATGATTTCGCTTATAGCCAGCGGATTAAATAATCAAGAAATTTCTGATACTTTATACCTCTCTGTTGGAACAGTTAAAAACAATATTAGTACGATTTTAAATAAACTAGATTTACGAGATCGAACTCAACTAGCCATCTTTGCTTATAAGAATGACTTAATGAATTAAGACAACACCCTAAATAAATGCAAATTCCTGCGTTTATAATGGGTGTTTTTTTAATAGTGACTAAAGTCACTCGAATCGGTGACCTCAGTGAATAGCCGTCACATCAATGTTTAGCTATACTTAAGTTAGAAATAAAAAGGAGGGTAATTATGAGCTATGTAGAGATTAATAATATATACAAGAGTTACGGTAAAGATCAAGTGTTAGACAATGTTTCTTTTGAGATTGAAAGTGGAGAATGCTTTGGCCTAATTGGACCCAATGGTGCAGGAAAATCAACATTGATTGATATTATTACAGGTTTGACACAATATAATTCAGGAGATATTTCAGTCGATGGGCACGTAGTTCCTCAAGAAGTTGTGAAAGTCCGTGAACAAATTGGTCTAGTACCTCAAGAAATAGCTCTGATGCAAGAGTTAAATGCGACATCAAATCTAGAATACTTTGGTGGACTGTATGGTTTATCGGGTCGCATGTTGAAAGAACGAATCAATGAAGCACTTGAAGTGGTTGGATTAACGGAACATACGAAAAAAGCAGTAAAAACATTCTCAGGTGGAATGCAAAGACGATTAAATATCGCAGCTGCAATTCTTCACAGACCCAAATTTCTCATCCTAGATGAGCCGACCGTTGGGGTTGATCCTCAGTCAAGAAATAAGATTTTCGAATTTATTCAATATATGAATCAGGAGTACGGTACAACAGTTCTATATACTTCACACTACATGGAAGAAGTTGAAGCTTTGTGTGATCGTTTATTTATATTAGATAATGGTCAACAAATTGGTTATGGAACACAAGCTGAGATTAAGCAATTAGTTCAAGATACAGTGAAATGGTTTATCGATGTGGAACAAGCGCCACTTGATTTGGAAGAGAAATTAACGACGAGATTGTCAGGTGTTCAACAAGTTGTGAGTGAAAATAATTCATTCCACTTAATTGTCGATCCTGTTGAATTTAACACAAAAGAATTGATGACCTTAATTAACGAAGAAAATATCGAACTAACGACGTTAAATAAAGAAGCTTTAAGTTTAGAGGAAGCTTTCTTACAACTCACAGGAAAAACATTAAGAGACTAAGGAGGTTTTATTAATGAGTCAATTATGGACTTACGTTAAGACAAACATGCGAGCGAATGCTAAGCAATGGATGTCGATTCTGGCATTATATGTTGCTATGCCGATCTTTTTCTCACTCTTAATGGGCTTCTCCTTTAGTTCAGCTTTTGTCCCTGAACAAACAAGTAATCCGGTGGAAGTCAGTATTAATAATGAAGATCAAGGGGAGGTGGGGCAAGTATTCATAGATGCTTTCAGTAATGAGACCATGCATTCTTATGTTGATATCGTAGAAAGTCATGACGATTCAAACTTTGTCATTCATCTTCAACCAGAATATAGTCAACGCTTAGAAGACACTTTAGTTAGAATTGAAGCTAAAGAAAATGCTTCAGCTTCTGAAGAAGTGATACTTACTCAATTAATTACAAGTTTCCAAAGTAATTTAGTTAACCAACTACAATTAGGTGAAGAGTTGGGAGCAATGTCAGATCAAGCCACTGTCGATGAACTGATAGATTCTCTTAATCGCGCATCTCAATTGAGTAGTGAACAAGTATTTGTAAAGGAACAGTATGAATCTCAATCAACTTTAACGAGTAATCAGTATATTTCTATTTCTGGCCTCGTTTATATTTTTATTTTGTCACTAGCAGGAAGCATAGGTCTAAAGACAAACGAAGATATGAAGGGTCTAAGAAAAAGAATTGGCGTGCTCCCACTGACCCCCGCACAAGACGTTATTTACGGTATCATCTCAGACACACTAACGTATACATTTTTAGCTAGTTTGTATATGGTCATATGGCGATTCATTGATAGTACGACATTTGTTGGGAATCCCTTGTTTTATCTTGGCTGGATAGTTGTGTATGCATTATTATTCCAAGTATTGAATAGTATTTTATATTATTTTATACCAGATAAATACGTGAATTTAGTTTACCTTATCATAACATCTTTATATATGATTTTAGGTTTTCTGCCCATCGACCGTCTTATAGGTGGGGAATTTGGAGAGATATTTAGTCAAAATTACTATCGAGAAATTTTCACTCAACCGATGTTTGACTATATTCTCAATAACGATTGGATGTCGAATATCGGCATTGCTGTTAGAATCGTATTGGTTAGTGTCATACTAATATTCTTAGTTGTTCAAATGAGAAACAGAAGGGAGTTGAAACCATTATGAAATTCATGCAATTAGTTTGGTTTCATTTTAAACGCATATGCCAAAATTTTGGTCTCATCTCCATGTCTTTCATCATGCCGTTATTTATGGTCGGCGGTTTATTATTTATCACCACCTCCGATACGAATGCAATCTTAAGTGAAGAGTTTGTTATTGTAAATCATTCGGAGTTTGTCGATGAAAATGTGTACCCAAGACTGAGTGAGAATTTACAAGTTAACTTTACGTCAGATTCTAAAGAGGCCTTTGAGCAATTGGAACAAAGTGAGTTAGCGATGATTTATGAAATTCCCGCTAACTTTCCAGAGGAAGGTTCCAGAATTAAAACGCGTAGTATCAATGGAGAAAATAATGATATATTCTTTGAATCTGAATTTACCTCTGTATTGAGTGAAGTAATGACAGAGAATGCTTTAAATGAAGCTGAGTTAGACATTGAAAAAATTCAAGTTGCTGAACCAAGTATCAAACAAAGTTATACTCCCATTGACGGAAATTTAGTCATCGTAGTTTTTATGACTATATTCTTTATGAGTTACGCAAGTAGCTTAGTGAGTGCTGATTTGAATAAATTAAGAAGTGATGGAGTTTTAACCCGAAGTATTGTAACCAATGCACGCAGTTGGCAAATATTAGGCAGTGTTTTAGCAGCTTTCTCGCTTTATAATTTTATCTCTGCGATGTTAGTTATCTTGCTTATTTGTTTGATATTTGGAATTACAATAACGCAACTTCCAGTGATAATCGCTGCGATTCTTGCTTTTTGCATCTTTAACGCTGGCTTTACGATGGTACTATTCAGATTATTTAAAAATGATCAAGTCATCCTAATGGTAGGTATTGTCTTATCAATCGTCTTTGTGTTCTTAGGCATAGGTATTATAGATATACCAGGCTTGTCATTTTTCGAATATGTCTCACCATTTTATTGGCTGTTCGAATCATTGGATACAGGAGCAATCTTACCGAATATTCCAGTCATTGCGTTATATGGCCTGGTTTTATTCACCGCAGGAAGCTTTAAAGTTGAAAGGTTAGTGAGAAGCTAGATAAATAAAGTGTGACTTGTGTAAATAAAAACAAGTCACACTTTTTTGTAGCTGAATGTATTAGGAATTTTCCTTTAGTTCAAGTTCAACAGAAATTATGAGTTCATTAATTGTGTTTTCATAAGCTCGACCTAATGTGTCGTTATTAAAACGATAGAGACACAATTTTTACACTCTGACTAATAAACAAATGATCTAACAGTTAAAAAGTAAGTATAAAAATATAACTTTACTTTAACTCTCAAGAGAATCTATAAAATCTTTTAAAGCTTTTTTATGAGCCTGTGCAATGGAAAAAGCCTCTAAATTATACATGATATCTATGGATTTTTGAGCGATTTTAAGTCCATCTTCTATATTACCTTGCGCTATTGTTAACTTGCCTTTTAAATAGTTAAGTTTAGTTATTTCATAAAAATACTTGGTATTAATCAAATCTTTCATTATATTATCAATTAAGTCATTAGCGAATAATAACTCATTTTCTCGTATTAAATGATTTATAAAATTAATATATACGCCAATTGTAAAATTAAGCTAGACAACTAAAACAGCCATTTGTGGTACACTCAACTTGTAATTCCGACCAAAGAATACAAAGGAGTGACCACAAATGACCTACACCCATCTTACCACGGATGAA
>NZ_JBGQQX010000040.1:0-24235 GCF_045528525.1 Ruoffia sp. FAM 26255
TCATCGATTGCACACAAACGGAACACGATTCCACGGAAATCCTTACACTACCGAACACCGTTGGAAGTATTTTTGAGTTACTTAGATGAAGCAGTTTTGTCTAGCTTAATTTGACAAATCAAAATATTATCTCTAACTGATATTCGAAAAGTTGCAGATAAATCCCCTGTTAAGATGGTTGACTCAAGTCAAGAAGAGGCCGTTATTCAAAAGATAGATCAAACAAAACGAGATGGTAATACTTTAGGTGGCGTTGTAGAAGTGGTTGCAGAAGGGTTGCCAATTGGTTTAGGTAGTTTTACACAATTTGATAAAAAGCTAGATGGTAGACTGGCACAAGCTATGATGAGTATTAATGCATTTAGAGGTGTAGAAATAGGAGATGGATTTGAAATAGCAAGACGATTCGGTAGTGAAGTGATGGATGAGATTGCTTATACACCAGAGAGAGGCTTCTACAGATTGAGTAATCATTTAGGTGGCTTAGAAGGCGGAATAACAAATGGTATGCCTGTCGTAATACGTGGTGTGAAAAAACCTATTCCTACATTATATAAACCCCTTCAAAGTGTGGATATCTATACAAAGGAAAATTACGAAGCGAATATTGAAAGAAGTGATACGACTGCTGTTCCAGCAGCAAGCGTCGTAGCTCAAGCGGTAATTGCAACTGAATTAACACAAGCAATCTTAGAAAAATTTCCTCACGATAGTTTCATAGAACTTAAAGAAGCAGTGAATTCTTACAGAGAATACAGTAAAAATCCAGAAATGTGGCAAAACGGAGTAGACAATCATGGCTAAAAGATTAAAAGGTTCATTAAAAAATATTCAGTTTCAATTATCCGTTCCTGGAGATAAATCCATCACACACCGAGCAATAATCATGGGCTCCATTGCTGAAGGTATGACAAAAGTTACTGGTTTTTTAAGATCAGAGGATTGTTTAAATACACTTCAAATAATGCGACAACTTGGCGTGGAAATTGAAGATGATGGAGACACAGTGATTATTCATGGAAAAGGAATTAAACAATTACAAGAGTCGGGTAAGCCATTATATGCAGGGAATTCTGGAACTACGATGAGACTATTAAGTGGTCTATTAGCGGGTCAAAACTTTAAAAGCACGCTTATTGGTGATGAGTCCCTAAGTCAAAGACCGATGGATAGAATTATCAATCCATTAAAAAGTATGGGTGCAAATATACAAGGGTTTGCAAATACGACTTTACCTCCTTTGATTATTGAACCCGTTGAAAAATTAAAAGACATCAAATATGAGATGCCCGTCGCAAGTGCTCAAGTTAAATCAGCAATATTATTAGCAGGACTCTTATCAGAAGGTGTGACCACTATTATAGAGAAGGAAACAACACGAAATCATACCGAAGAAATGCTTGAGCAATTTGGTGTATCTCTTAATATAAAAGGTAAGACAATCATGTTAGAGGGTGGGCAACAACTCATTGGGCAAGATATAGATGTCCCTGGTGATATATCATCGGCAGCTTACTTTATTGCCGCTGGTTTACTATTACCAAATAGTAACATCGAAATAAAAAATGTAGGGATTAACAATACTCGTTCAGGAATTTTAGATGTTGTTAAAGCTATGGGTGGGAAAGTAATTGTAAACATACTGCCGAATCATTACAGTGCAGACATCAGCATTGAAACGAGTCAATTACTCTCTACAAATATTTCTGGATCAATCATACCGCGATTAATTGATGAAATCCCAGTTATTGCACTTTTAGCAACACAAGCTCAAGGGACGACAATAATAAAAGATGCTCACGAACTTCGTGTTAAAGAAACAGATCGAATTCAAGCAGTAGCGAAAGAATTAAGGAAAATGAATGCAAACATTGAAGAAACATATGATGGCTTAATTATTCACGGTCCAACTCCTTTAAAAGGAGCAAAAGTAAACAGTTATGGTGATCACAGAATTGGTATGATGCTACAAATAGCTGGACTTCTAATTCCTGCAAATGAAACTATTGAATTAGAGGATGCTGATTGTGTGAATATCAGCTATCCAACATTCTTTGATGAAATTGAACGTATGTCTCAAACAGAAAAAACAGACAAAAATTGAGGTGTTAACTATGATTCTAATTGGCTTTATGGGAGCAGGGAAGACAACTGTTGCCCAAACATTAAGCAAATCATTGAATATACCATGTTATGATTTAGATAAAGAAATTATCAAAAAGATACAAATGCCTTTATCTGACTATTTTGATAAGTATGGTGAAACACAATTCAGACAACTTGAGCATCAATTTTTATTAAAATACTATTCAATTCCTGGAGTCATATCTACAGGAGGCGGTTGTATTGAAAACTATGCAAACAGGGCGATACTAAAAGAGACATCAAATGTAATTTATTTAAAAGCAAATTTTGAAACATTACACCACCGGATAAATAATGGCAAAATGAGTTTAAGACCAATTGCTAAGAAGCGAACAACAGAGGAACTAAAAGCTTTATACATGAAGCGGTTAATATATTATGAAACTTGTGCTACTTACACGATTGATACCGAAACACTAAACACACAAGAAGTTGCTGAGAGAATCATTGCTATGATATAAATAAATAAAATTTGCATCTCTAATTTAAGATGAGTAAACTTAATATTATTCTAATAAGATAGGATGTTTTGTTAATTGAAAAACTTATATAAAGCACTGAAACAATTTAAAGAACAAGATTACAAAGAAAACAAGGATTTATATGAATCACTCAGTGAAATTCAGACACCCCATACATTATTTGTAGGCTGTTCTGACTCTAGAGTGAGTCCAGAACGCTTGTTGCAAGCATATCCAGGTGAGATTTTTCATATTAGAAATATTGCTAATATTGTCCCACCAGCAGGGCAGAGCGTGAAATATGCTTCCACTACATCTGCTATAGAATATGCGGTCGAAGTTTTAAATGTGAAAAATATTATTATATGTGGTCATTCAAATTGTGGTGGGTGTGCAGCAAGTATTAATCCTCCTGAAAATATTGAGGAGTTGCCATATACTAGTATTTGGATCTCACAATTAGAAAGCTTACGTCAACAAGTATCTAAAGAGTTACCAGATGAAGATATGACAGTTAAGGCTAATCGACTTGAAAAGTTAAATGTAATTCAACAATTAAGCAATCTAATGACTTATGAGAATATCAGAGATCGGGTTGAAAAAAATCAGTTAACGTTAAATGGTTGGCATTATAGTATTGGTGACGGAGTGATATCAATATTCAATGATGAGGAAAACGATTTCATAGAATTATAAACAAAAAATCCCAGTCTGAATATAATCGGACTGGGGTTTCTTTGATTTAATATTATTCAAAACGACCAGCTAGTGGTAAGGCATCTAAAAATTCTGAATCATGAGGGGATTCAGATTCAAAAAGATCGGTTGCATCAGTACCAGCAGTTACCATATCTTGATGCTCACCATCTGCCCATGCACCAAAGTTTGTAACATCGTATACCGTACCATTTACAGCAATATAGGCTGGATTTCCATCTTTACCATCAAAATTAGCTAATTCATCCTCAGAAAAGACATAATCCACATGTTTTCCAACAATTTTTAAAGTACTTAACAGGGAAAAAACTCGAAGCATCGGTACCGGCTTGAGCACCATTATGTTCACCATTTTCCCATTCATCAATGTCAGTAACGTCATATACATATCCAAATACAGCAACATAAGCTGGATTTCCATCCTGACCATTGGCTTCATTTAAATCTGCTTTACTAATTAATGGCAAACCATCCATTTGAGTATCAGTTTCAGATTCAGAATTTTCAATTTGTTCTGAGCTGGCTTCAGAGGAGTTTTCAGCTATAACCATATGTAAGTCTGTGCCAAATAACACGCTAGCGGCTAATGAAACAGTTAATAATTTCTTTAATGATTTCTTCATATCAAATTTCTCCTTTATAAAATATAAATGCAACGGAGTGATTATTTTAATGATAAAATAATTGAAGTTATAATACAATTCATATGCCACGATATTAACCAATAGATTTAGTAATATGGTTATCTTCGTTAAATAAGTTCGATAATATATATTATGTAAACTCAATAATAAAAATTAACTTATCCAATATTTTTGCTATTTAATAGTTCATCCCTCTCTTTCCCATTGTCATAAATATATATGTCGATTCTAAGGTTAATTTAGATTATTATGCTTAGTCTTATGCGTAATAATAATCAGAGCCTTTATTTTACATTAGCTAATGATAGAAAATATATAAATATTTCTTTGATCCTGAAATTTTCGACCTATACGTCACTACATTTGTTTAGTGTTTTAAATAAGCACAATTCTTGTAGAAACATTTTATATTTCATCGCAAAAATAGTTTATTGAACTTGGATCAACTTTTACATCCATGATAAGATTTCATAATCGTGTAACCGCCTTCTTTTATCTAAATAATGATTTGTGATATTGCCTCTTGTATTTTCTTTATAAGTTGATGAAACTATTGTAATATTGCTTTAGATAGTTTAAAATGACTGTCTTATTAGTTCTAGAATTTATCCTTATAAACCTTGCAATTATACGCTTTTTATTGCATGTTTATTAATGATCAGGTCAAAGTGCTAATATTCAACTAATTTAAATTTTAAAAATAAATGAAAACGAAGGTGAATCGTCAAATGGATATTGTCATTATAGGTGGAGGTAAAGTTGGTGAAATTCTTTGCCAAGAACTAGCATTGGAGAATAATAATGTCGTCCTCATCGAAGCTAATTCTGAAAGATTGAATCGTATTATTAATAAGAATGATATTACAGGCTTAGTCGGTGATGGAGCGGATTATGATAACTTAGTCGAAGCTGGCGTTGAACAGTGTGATATGTTTATAGCTGTGACTCCTGAAGATGAAACAAATATCATAAGTTCTATTATAGCTAAGCAACTTGGTGCCAAATATACTATTGCTCGGGTAAGAAATCCTAAGTATACAAATCATATTGAATTCGTTCGTGAAAGCCTAGGTATTGACTTGGTTATCAATCCAGAAATGGTGGCAGCTCGTTATATTACCAAAATTATAGAGTTTCCTCATTCACTCAGTATTGAACAATTCGGTAAAGGGCGAGTGAATTTAGTTGAGCTAGAAATTAAAGCCGGCAGTCCATTGGTCGATCAGTCTTTAAATCAGTTTAGAAATGAATATGGTGAGGTATTAATTTGCGCCCTAACCCATGATAAACAAACAATTATTCCAAGTGGGCAATCAGTCTTGAGAGTTGGGGATCGTGTTTATGTTACGGGATCTCGAGAAGATTTAGCAAACTTTTATTTCAAAGCTGGTTACCGTGAAGAGAAAACTAAGTCGGTTTTAATTATCGGCGGTGGCCGTGTGACCTATTACACGCTTCATCTGTTAAGTAAAATGGATATCGATATAAAAGTCATCGAATTAAATGAAGAAAAAGCTTTAGATCTTAGTCACCGCTTCCCACAAGTAGTAGTAATTAAAGGTGATGGTATGGAGCAAGAATTGTTATTAGAAGAACGTATTGAAAGCTTTGACGCAGTTTTAAGTTTGACGGGTATCGACGAGGAAAACATTATCAACTCAATGTACGCCCTATCTTTAGGTATTAAAAAAGTTATGACAAAAGTAAGTCGAACTGACTTATTAAAAATATTAGGTGATTCAGACTTACAAGCCATTGTTACACCTAAACGATTAATAACAAACAAGATTTTACGTTACGTTCGCTCATTAAGAAATGCAACAGCATCTAATGTAGAGGCTTTGATTCGAATTGCTGATAATCAAGTTGAGACCTTGCAATTTCTTGTTAAAGAAAGTAGTCGTGTTGTGAATATCAAGCTAAGAGATTTAAATACAAAAGACAATTTATTAATTGCCTACATAATACGGGGTTCTCAACTGATTTATCCTACGGGTGAGGATGTTATTTTAGCTGATGATCATGTCCTAATCGTGACCAAACATAAAGCGTTTAACGACATTGATGATATCTTAAGGTAAGGAGGCAATAATGAATACACAATTTATCCGCTATACACTCGGAAATATCTTAATGATTCTGGCTGGCCTGATGTTATTACCTTTGATCGTCAGTGTAATCTACCAAGAAAGCTGGGTAAATATAGCAAGTTTTCTTGGTACTTCTCTAGTGACTCTTGTTATTGGTTTTGCCCTATCTCGAACAAAATTGCATCGACGTACTTTTTATGCGCGAGAAGGCTTTACGATAGTTTCTCTATCTTGGATTTTAATTTCTTTTTTTAGTGCGATTCCGTTTGTTCTTAGTCAGCAGATTCCTTCCTTCATCGATGCCTTTTTTGAAATGGCGAGTGGATTTACAACGACTGGTGCTAGTATTTTGTTAGATGTCGAGGTATTATCACATTCGATGTTATTTTGGCGTAGTTTCAGCCACTTTGTAGGTGGAATGGGAGTCTTAGTTTTCGCATTAGCCATATTGCCAAAAGCCGAGTCTTCCTCTGTACATATCATGAAGGCTGAAATGACTGGACCAACCTTTGGTAAACTTGTTTCAAGATTGTCTTCAACGGCTCGAATTTTATATTTCATTTATTTTACCTTCATGATGATTACACTAGTTTGTTTGTATCTTGCCGGTTTACCATTTTTCGATTCGATATTATTGGCTTTTGGGACAGCAGGAACGGGTGGTTTCGGAGTGTTGAATGGAAGTATTGCTCCTTATGATAGCTTTACAGTTGAGATGATATTAAGTATCGGCATGATAATATTCAGTATTAATTTCAATTTGTTCTATCTAGTCTATATTCATCAGGCGAAACGAATTCTAAAAAGTGAAGAACTTCGTTGGTTTCTAGCGATTATTGCGATTGCTGTGCTTTTAATCTCAATAAATTTAATCTCAACATCTTATGGTGTTAGCAATGCATTTCGTGATAGTTTCTTTACGGTTGCTTCCATTATATCGACTACGGGTTATTCAACTGCCCTCTTTGATCATTGGCCTTTATTCTCTCAGTTAATACTCATTCTTTTGATGTTTGTTGGAGGAATGGCTGGCTCAACAGCAGGTGGTTTGAAGGTCTCACGTATTTTGCTTTTAGTTAAAATAGGCTGGGCAGAAATAAAACAAACAATACGACCTAATCGCGTCGTTGCTATCGATTATGAAGGTCGACGTATTGACTCTAAATTAGCCAATACAGTCTTGAGCTACTTGGTGGTCTATATTATTATTTTTATTGTGGCGGTGCTTGTCATTAGTTTAGAAACTCCAAACCTACTATCCTCTTTTAGTACTGTGGCAGCAACCCTTAATAACATTGGACCTGGTCTAGGCATTGTGGGACCGTCTCAAAACTTTGCTCATTTTAGCCCATTTATCAAAATATTCCTATCATTCATTATGATCATGGGACGTTTAGAAATATTTCCAATGATAATTTTGTTTGCACCTAATACATGGCTAAAACGCTATTAATCAACATATAATTTTAGCATTATAAAAAACATAGTGAGTGCTCTAAATTTCGAAAGAGTCTCACTATGTTTTTTGTTACTTTCATTTTTATGCGGCAGTGTTATAAATCATTTATAAAACTTAGGAAACACATCTTCTAAATCATTAACAGCATCGCTCAGTATTTGTTGCTCATCGATGGGTTGTATTGTAGTCCCTTGTGAACGTGCAATATATGTTTCATGGAATCCCATAATATTTTCAAGCATTTCTTTTAGATAATAGTAACTAAATTCCAATGGCGAGTATCTATCATTATTTATATAGATACTACCACTCGATTGGATTATTAATAGATTTCGATCATTACTCATTTAGCTTACAGATTCTGATGCTGATGAATGTAATAAGAAGGCTTAGCGTACGCTTCGAACAGATACCATATAAAAATTAATGATCATGATAGATTTTGAAGAGACTTTAAGTTTGAATGATTAAAAACATTGCAACGAGATACAGATGAAAAAGTTAAATGCAATGCCATTATACTCTGGATATTGGTTTTTTTATATTTATTTTCTCGCTTTATGAACTTTTAATTTTTTACCTTTAACTGTGCGGTTTTGCATCTCAGAGATGACATACGGACCCATCCCATTTAAAATTTCAACATATGTAACATTTTCTTGAATGGTAATAATTCCGATGTCCTCCGCTTCGACACCTTTAATATTCGTTAATGTTCCAACAAAGTCGATGGCTCTGACTTTTTTCTTTTTACCGCCATTGAAGTAGACTCTCGTAATATCTTTATTCAGTTCTTTATTACGAGCTGTTTTCAACACAGGTCTAGAGTTAATTTTTTTCTCAAAAGCTGTCTTACGACTCATTACTTGGCGATTGCTCGGTGCGTTTATCTCCGTAAATTGCATACCAGTTTCTTTAGCATACTCACTTACTTCTTGCCAACGCTTCATCTCATTATCGCTAATTAAAGTTAAGGCAACACCTGCTTTCCCTGCACGACCGGTTCTACCAGTTCTGTGAGTGAAACTTTCATTCTCAAAAGACACATTATAATTGATAACATGTGTCACGTTATCAACATCGATGCCGCGAGATGCAACATCGGTTGCAACCAAATAACGTAATTTACCAATTCTAAATTCCTGCATGACATCCGAACGGTCATCCTGATCCATTCCGCCATGTAATTTATCAATAGGAATCCCAGCTTTTGCTAAATAGCTATCGACTTCATCAACCACCTCGCGTGTGTTACAAAAAATGATACACGTATCAGGATTTTCAATTGTTAATAGATCCAACAATAACTTTTCTTTAGGTAAATCTTGAACTCGAATATAAGATTGTGAAATGTCAGGTGTATTTTCTTCTGATTTTTCCATTTTTATTGTCTTATGGTCTTTTTTCATATAAAAGAATGCGAGCCGTTCGATTTCAGACGGCATTGTAGCTGAAAATAACATCGTTTGACGTTCTTTAGGTAGATAATCAATAATGTCTTCAACTTGTTGTACAAAGCCCATATTCAGCATTTTATCCGCTTCATCAAGAATTAAACTCTTAATTTCATCTACATTCAAAGTACCTTCTTGAAGATGCTCTAAGATACGACCGGGTGTACCCACTACAATATGACTTTTTTGTTTTAATTCGGATTTTTGAGTTTTGAATGAAGATTTACCAAAGGCAGCCGTCACTTTAATTCGTTTAAAACGACCGATACTCATAATATCTTCTTTAATTTGCATCGCTAATTCACGTGTTGGTACTAAGATTAAAGCTTGTGGTTTATTCTCTTCCCAAATAACTTGCTCACAAAGTGGAATGCCGTAAGCCGCCGTCTTACCACTTCCTGTTTGCGATTCAGTGAGAATGTCCTCATTATTTAATACGAGTGGAATAATTTCTTGTTGTACCGGTGTTGGTTGGTAATATCGGAGGCTATCTAGTGCTTTAGTAATTTCCGAGCTGATGCCCATTGATTCAAATGTGATTTTTTTCATATTTTCCTACTTTCTTTACTACGTCGCATCAGTATATCAGATTGTTAGATAAATGGTATGATAAATTATAATAAATCACATAAAAACTGCTCTAAATGATATAGAGCAGTCCCATAAATTGTTTAACGACTAATTAAGACATCACATTGGGCATTTCGAACAACATAATCTGTAATTGACCCAATAAGCATCTTCGCTACACGACCCTTACCTGTCGCTCCTAATACAATTAAATCAATGGACCAACGGTCTACTAATATTTCAGCAATTTGAGTACGAGGATCTCCATAAATTAATTCTGTTTCTAAAGAAACCCTTTCATTTCTAGCATACTCTTTTAGTGAGTTTAATAGTGATTCACGCTGTTCTTTAGGAATATCTTGACCATCATCTTCCTTCACTACTCGAACTAAATACACATTACTATCCCATTCTCTTGCTAAACGGACGCCTTGTTTGAATGAATCGATCGACTGTTGTGACCCGTCAACTGGCAAAAGTATATTTTCATATATTTTTGACATTAGTATCAACACCTCTCTGTATTGTAAGCGTAACCAACCTATCTATATTCATTATAAAACATACATCAGAATAAGCAAGAATTAAAGATAGTAAAATGAATATAATCAATATACAACAAAAAAGAATACACCTGCCTGTTCGCAGATGTATTCGTATATGTGTTTATTAAAAGGGATTATAAAATCTTCCACCATTAACAAAGAATAATAAAATTCCAATGACGGTAATTATAACGATCAAAGCCAAGGCGATAACATCTTTTTTAGTAAAAGGTCTATATCTATACCATGTTCTTGATTTATTTTTCCCAAAGCGACGTAACTCCATTGCTTGGCTTATAATTTCAATTCGATTTAAGCTACTAAAGATTAAAGGCATAATAATCTGTGCAGATCGCGTTATTCGTTTCATTAGTGACGTTTTCCGACTCATCTCCAGACCGCGTGCTTGTTGAGCTTGTCTAATCTCAAAAAAACTGTCTTGAATATCTGGAATATAACGTAATGCCAATGATACAGCGTAACTAATTCGGTACGATACACCAATTCGATTTAAACTTGAAGCAAATTCACTCGGATCTGTTGTGAATATAAATATTAAAGCTAAGGGAATGGTCGTAAAGTACTTAATTGCGACATTAAACTCATAAAATAATTGTTCTGCCGTAATTGTATACCGTCCGATGCCATCAAATAGCACTGTTCGCGAGTTATACAATTGTACGCCATACTCTGGTTCAAAGATATATATTGTAAGTAAATTTAAGATAGAAAATACTAAAACAAAATAGATTAATACTTTAATATTTCTCCATGGAATACGTGCGATATAGAACAAAATTAAACTAAAGATTGTCATTGCCACTAAAAATCGAGTGTCAAAGCTAGTCATTACAATTAAGGATAATAAGATAAAACTAATCAACTTTGTGGAGCCACTTAGATTATGTATGATTGTCTTATTAGGGATGTAACCAAATAAATTCTCTTGACTCATCAGCGCATCCCCCTCTCATAACGCATAAAGCGTCCAATAAAATCTTCTGAAGTCATCGAAGGTAAAAGTTTACCTAATTGGTATAGACTTGTCTCAGTAAGATGGGCGGCTTTTAATAAATGAGTATTAGAAAACAACTCTGATGGATTCGTATCGGCTAATAATTTACCTGTATCAAACACCAATGTTCGATCTGTATACTCTTGCATTAAATGCATATCATGCGTAATCATTAGAATAGTCATGTCTCTTTCAAGATTGAGTTGGTTAAGAAATTGCATCATATCAGTATAATGCGCGTAATCCTGTCCTGCTGTTGGTTCATCTAAGATAAGAATTTTAGGATCTAAAACAAGGATACTCGCAATTGTCACCCTTCTCTTCTGCCCATAACTTAAAGCCGAGATTGGCCAATTACGGTATGGATATAAGCCACAAATTTTTAAAGTATCAAACACTTTTTCTTCAATGTCACTTTCTTTCCATCCGCGATTAATTAAACCTAAAGCAACTTCATCGTAAATCATAGTTTTTGAAATCATATTGTTTGGATTTTGCATAATAAAACCAACCGTATCCGCAATTTCTTTAATGGATAAATCGCGAATCTCTTCGTTATTTACGATGATTTTCCCAGAACTTGGCTTCACAAAACCACTAATTGCTTTTGCTAATGTTGATTTACCGGCACCATTAGTCCCGACAATACTGATCATTTCGCCTTCATTTACTGAGAATTTAATATCAGACAAGGTTTGGACATTAGTTTCTGAATTATACGAGAAATTAAAGTGGTCGACTCTCAATATAGTATCTTTTTCATTAAAATCTTCTTCGTGTGTCACTTGACTCGCCCACTCTTCAAGAAGCTTGATATCTTCAGATAATAGATTTATTTGGCTGAAAGTGTTCACATGATTATATTTATTAATATCAATCCCAGCGTACTTCATCGCTGTTAAATAAAGCGGTTCTCTAACACCAACTTCTTGTAAGACCGTGCTTTTTAATAGCTCCGTTGGTGATGAATTAAACACTAGCTTACCTTCATCAATGACAAAGATACGATCAATATCTGCTAAAAGAGCCTCTTCTAAACGATGTTCTACTATTATTGTTGTATAGTTGTGCTTTTTGCTTAATTGGTTGATTAAACGCATTGTATCCGCACCTGATGCCGGATCTAAGTTTGCTAATGGCTCATCAAATAATAAGATAGGCGCATTATTAACTAGAATGCCACTAATTGAAACACGCTGCTTCTGGCCACCAGAAAGTTTATTCGGCATGCTTTGAAGTAAGTCATCAATTTCTAGAATTTCACTCCAATTCTCGACAATGGTTTGCATCTTTTCTTGCTCCACACAATCGTTTTCTAATGCGAAGGCAATATCTTCAGCAACTGTTAGGCCAACAAATTGTCCATCTGTATCTTGTAAAACCGTTCCTACTTCTAAGGATAAGTCAAAAATAGAGCTCGTTTGTACTTCTTTTCCATTGACTGAAACAAACCCGTCAAGTTGACCTGGATATGTATTTGGTATTTGCCCATTAATACAACGAGCAATAGTCGATTTCCCTGATCCACTCGGTCCAACAATTAATATTGTTTCGCCGGCGTAAACATCGAAGTTAATATCGATGAGATTTTTTTCTGCCTGACTATCATATTGAAAACTAACTTTATCAAATTTGATTATCGGCGTTCTTTTTTCTTGAAGGTCCATATAAATTACTCTTTCGTTAAGCTTCCACTTTTAGTTCGGGTTTTTGTATAGGCTGTAATCAGTAACGTTCCTAATACTCCGACGGCAATTGAATTCATAGCAGCTGAAACAAATCCTTGGACAAACACTTTATTAGCAGGTTCTGAATAAATTAGAATATCTAGAAGCGGTGCAATAATCCCCCATGCTAGAACATTTGTAACGACTTGTCCGATATTAAATGTAATCATATCTTTTTTAGTAAATTCGCCTGATTGAATGTTTAAGCGTTTTGCAATTAATCCATAACCAAAGCCAGTGACACCAGAAGAAAGTACCCAACTCCACCATAAACCATATGTAAGTAAATCTTTAATTGCATGTCCAATTAAACCGATTAATAAACCAGCAATGGGTCCATAAATGACAGACATTAAAGCTAAAAATGGATACGTCGTTTCAATACTTGTGTTTGGAACTCCCGTAGGAATTGAAAGGAAACGTCCTAGAATGAAGAAGACAGCTGCACCAATACCTACAGCAACGAGTTTAATTATAGATGAATTATTATTATTATTCATAATTCTATTCTCCTTTTACTTTTTTAATTTGAATTAACCAGTCATTCCCTGTCCCGATATTATATGTTTGAGAGAAGTTCTATTGGTTAATTGCTACACCTAAACGAATTAATGAGTTAATATATCCTACAGTCTCACCAACTGCAACATCAGCAAAGCTGTGTCCGAATAATAATTGGTTATCGTACTTTTTAATATCATCATGGAAAATTTGTACACTGATTTTATCACCCGTTTGAATTCCAGCTTCTTCAACGAGTTCTAATGGAATATTTGTCCATAAAGAACCAAAGCGAACATCTAGAATGTCAATGACACCGTGAATGACACCATCACGTAATTCAGGTTCCGCGATTTCTAAAGTCTTAATTGAGTCGACACTGACCTCTTTACTTAAATTTTCATAATATGATTCATTGTCCGCAATCATTGCACCATTATATACATAAACATCACGTCCGTGGAAAGTGTGACTTTTCTCAGAATGTGGTAGACGGTCAACCTCTTCATTAATTTCTTTAACGCTTTCTAACCCAACGAATTTTGCGACGTGTGATAATGATCCATTATCTGGAGTGACAATATACTGCCCAGCGGTTGTTTTAGCAACAACACTTCTTCTGCTACTCCCAACACCAGGATCAACCACAGACACAAAGACTGTTTTGGCTGGCCAATATGCTACTGTTTGTAACAATCTGTATGATGCATCGTTAATATTATATGGTTCAATTTCATGTGTTAAATTACTGATTGTAACCTCTGGTGCAACTGTGTATGCTACACCTTGCATAGCTGAGACTGCCCCATCCACTAATCCAAAATCTGTCTGTAATACTAAATGTTTGTTATTCATATTGTCCTCCATCATATAAGATAAATTTAAATTTTTTTCATTAAAAAATCCCTGCGTAATAAATTACGCAAGGACGAGATTATTCATTCACGTGGTACCACCTTCATTTACAAGAGCGATGAACTCATTGTCTTATTCAGTAAACAATTCATTGATTTACTGAGACACTGTAACGGGTGCCGACGTATATATCTTAAGCTCTACTTTCGATATATCCACTCAAAGACCATTTTCTATCTATCATAATTACCTTTTTCCAGCTTACGAGGCTCTCTATAAATTATGAATAAATATACTTTTCTTTTCAATGTGTTTAATATTCTCATTATTTTTTCATGATATAATTTAACGTTAATATATCAGCTATAATTATTAAAGTCAATGTTATTTGAAACATCTCCACCCCTATGATAATAATGTTCGTGTCATCTTATCCTAGCGTCATTATAAAATTTTCCGATTTCGAATAAAATATAATAGTGTTTCAATTATTAGAAATGGTAATGTATATAAAAATATATAAGCCGAGAATGACCCTAAGAAACTATCCGAGAAAATAAAGAGAACAATTGATAATAAAAGCAAGCCTAAGATAATAGAAAGTGTTACGAGCATTTTGTGACTAAAACGAGTTAATCTATTAACTGCATAGACAATAAAATGAAATAATGCCGTATTTATTAGTGTTGAAAAAATTGCGGTAAAAGGGATCATGGGAATCAACTCTATAATCGAATTCGAAGGATCTATCACTCTAATACCTTCAATGACGGCATACTGTCCAAGTCCTGTGAGTATTAAGCGGAATATAAATTGTTTAATGATCGTTATTGTTGTCATAGGCACCTCTTAAGTTTGATTTAATTATTTAACCAAGCTGCTTTTAATACACTTTCCTTTGCGCCATTCGTCATTGTCTTACCGTCTGTAATTAGAGGTCGTTTAATTAACATACCATTTTTAGAAAGTAGATCAATAATTTCCGATTCATTCATTGTATCCAACTTATCTTTTAAGTCCATTTCACGGTACAGATTCCCAGATGTATTCATTATTTTACGAACTTGCCCATTCTTTGATGCAATTGCTTGTTGAATGACTTCTTCACTCGGTGGATTATCGCGAATGTCGATAATATCATCTACACTGACACCTTCATCTTCTAAATATTTCTTTGCTTTTTTCGTAGTCGTACAATGACCTAAACCGTAAATTGTTAACATAAAAAAACTCCTTTATTAAATATTTCGTTTGTTACCATCTCTGTTGCCCTTGTTCAGTTTAAATACAATTATCAGCATTTCTAACAATAGTAAAGGTAAAGACAAGATTGCGTATAAAGTGGTAATGTATATTAAATTATGGGTTGAAACAAGTAACAATAAGTATAAAACATAAGTTATGATTGCAATTATTATGAATGGAATGATACTTTTTATTAATTTAGACCGAGTGTGCCCTATTACTTTGATTATTAACACTTTTATTATCCAATTTGAAATCGTCCCAACTGGAATCGCAAATAGTATCAGAAGGAATAGATAACCAGCTGCTTCTTGTCCAGGAAACTGCATCCATAGCGTAATTAATAAAATTTGACCAATTCCTGTTGGTAATAAGCGAGTTAACAATCGTTTTAACCAATTTTCTGGCATCGCTACTCTCCTCCTCTTTAACTTTTAGTTGATAATATTTAAGGTTATTATGATTTAATATAAACAAGATAATTGAAAACTCTTTTTACTTAGTTTATATTAGCATATGTGAATTTACAAATCCTATCTATATATTACAAGTTTCAAAGGAAGGAATTAATATGGAATTATTTAAAGTAGAACCGGTAATTCCGGGAATTACTCGAATCAAGATGCCTTATGTATGTTCGTATATCGTCAAAGGATCAGACCGAGCTGTTTTAATCGATACTGGTTTTGGTTATGGAGACTTAAGGTCCGTGGTAGATGAATTAATTGACTTACCTTATGATGTCATCTGTAGTCACGGTCATCCCGATCATGCTGGCGGTAATGGACAATATAATACTGTGTACTTACCAGAAGGTGAATTTGAGTTAGTAAAGCACGGAACAAAGATTGAAACAAGACACTCAACTATGAATAACGTGTTGCGTCGCTTTAATAAATCATTCCCTAAAGAGAATTTTTTATCGCAAGGTGACGTGAAATACATCTCATATCATGAAAAGGATGTATTTAATTTAGGTGGCGTAACAATCCGCCCTGTCCACTTGCCAGGTCATACAAAGGGAATCATGGGTTTTATCATCCCCGAATTAGAAGTTGCAATGCTTGGTGATGCTTGTGCGAATCCAACATTATTAAATTTAGATTCTAGTGCTTCAATTCAAGAATATCGTGATGCTTTAGTGAAATTAAGAAAATTACAGAAAAACTTTAAAGTTGTTTTAACTCAGCACAATTCGTTTTCAGAACCGATTGACGTTGTTAAAGATAACTTGTATTGGGCTGAACGCATCTTATTAAATTCAGATGATCGTTTAGCGGTTAGAATGTCAGGTAAAGAGTCTTTTGTCGCTAGAAACCGAAATACCTCTCATTACAGAGGGAATGCCGGGAATCTAGTATATACTTCTGAAAGTCTTTAATAGACGTTTAAAACCCACAATTAACTTAATGATAGACAAGATAATGTAGTACTCCCCTAAATCCATGTCCGGATTTAGGGGGGCACTACATTATCTTATTAGTAATATAAAAGTAATTAGGTTATTTTGGCAATATGCTTTTACAGTAAGATTCTACTATCCTGATATTTTATCTCATAACTAAACCACCATCAACATACAGTGTCTGTCCTGTCATAAAGCCGCTCCAATCAGAAGCTAAAAATAAAACAGGCCCCACAATATCTTCAGGTGCTGCAATTCTTCCCAGTGGAGTAGCATCTGCTATCATTTCTTTTTGTTCTTCTTTGGTTGATTTAGTTGCTGCGGTTGGATAAACTAGCCCGGGCGCAACAGCATTCATCCGAATACCTATACTGCCTAGATCTTTTGCCATACTTCTTGTGTAACCAATGATTGCTGCTTTAGCCGTCGTATAATCCTGATATGGTATAACTGGATGTTCCACTAAATTGGAACTAATATTGATAATACTTCCTTTCCCAAAGTTTGTCATGTTTGGCAATACTTTTTGCACCAATAAGTGGGCAGCTTTCAATCCTCCTTGTAATTGTATCTCATAATCTTGCCACTCCATTTCCCATGCCTTTTTTCGATTTTCTGCATCGAATATATAGGGTGCAAATACATTATTAACCAACACATCGATTCTTCCAAATGTCAGTAGCGTCTCTTCTACTAAATGATTCACACCTTCTTCTGTGGTTACATCTGCTTTAATAACTATTGACTGGCCACCTAATTTTTCACATGCTCTTGCCACTTCTTCGGCTGATTCCTTGCTATGATTATAATTAACAACCACATAAGCACCCTGACTAGCGAAGCCTTTAGCCAAGGTTGCACCAATTCCACGACTTGAACCACTAACGATAACCACTTTACCTTCTAGCATATCTTCACTCCTCAATTGCTTCAATGTACTGGCTCATTTCTAATTTTTTTGGAATGAGACCTAATTCAAAATATGTATCGGCACCTTCCTGGATGACATCAATATCCACTTTACCTATCTGACCATTCTCATCTAAACTCGCAGTATTTCTTAAATTGATAATTTCTCGGTTAATTTCTGGATCACGCCCATCAATGGCTAACTCTACGGCTAATTCTGCTGCTCTATCTGGATTTCCAATCATCCATTGGGCACTTTTTTTATAGGCGAGAATGAAATCCCTTAACAGCGCTTCTTTTTCTTCGTAGGTTGATCGTTTTACTACGAAAAAATCACTCGGTATATTCAAAGAGTCTCGCACTTCAAAAATATTTGGAGCACTTAAACCCGCCCTTATGGCCGGAACTAAGGCTGTATCGGTTGCGGCTGTTGCATCCACTTGTCCCTGAATCAACGGTGAAAAATTAGCAATACCTACATCTAATAATTCTACATCTGATTCTGATAAACCTGCTTGATGCAATAATACTAATAAATTTTGATATGTTCCACTTGACCGACTATATATACCAATGGTTTTTCCTTTCAAATCTTTTGGAGATTGAATATGATTATCCATCGTAACTACATTAAAAACATTTTGTGGATATACCGTATATAAAATAACTAAATCTTCGCCATTAGCGAGAGCACTATAAACTGCACCAGGATCGGTGAATGCGATATCAGCTTGTCCTGTTAACATATTTTTTAACGCATCTTGTCCGCCATTTCCCGGAATAATCGACAAGTCTATACCAGCTTCTTTAAAGAATCCATGTTCCTCTTCTGCCAATAAATTCGTCTGTTCAACAATTAATTGACTCCAATTGGCTATTGTCAATGAATTCGTCGTTTGAAAACTGCAAGCACTTAACACTGCTATAAATATTAACACTAGCCCTATTTTAATTTTTCTCATTTTTATTCTCCTTGCTATACCATAATAGATTTTCCAGAATATTAACTAATCCATATAGTATACAGCCTAATATTGCTAATAGAATCAGAACAGCAAACATTAAAGTTGTATCCATCATTCCTTGTGATGCAATAATCAATGCACCTAGCCCTTGTTTTGCGCCTATAAACTCCCCCACTAAAGCACCTACTAGTGAGAGAACTACAGCAACACGAAGTCCTTGAACAATCGTAGGCAAACCAGCTGGAAACTTTAGATACCATAATGTTTGCCATCGCGAGGCATTCATCAAACGAAACAAAGTTAATTGATCTGAGTTAACATGTTGAATCGCACTGGCAGTTGCTTCTAATAATGGAAAAAAGCAAATCAAAGCAGTAATAACAATTTTCGACATCATACCATATCCAAACCACAACATGAATAATGGAGCCAAAGCGATTTTAGGAATAGCTTGTGAAATGACGATATACACAGAAAATACATTTTTCAAAAACGGGCTTTCCCCGATGATGATTCCTAGTAATACCCCCAAAAATCCACCCATTAGTAATCCAATGATTAGTTCAACGACTGTAGTCAATATATGAGGGAGAAAATAGCCATCGAGAATCCCTTTCCAAAGGACGGAAAAAACAGCAAGTGGGCGTGGTAAAATCAGCTCAGATACCTGTTGAGCACTCAATTCCCAGATGAATAATAACAACACACCCATTAACAGTGATAGTAGCGAAGCTCTCTTATTCATGTTCCACCCCTAACAATTGACGAATAGTTCTACAATATTCTCTAAATGTTTGAGAATCTCGCCGATTGATCTCTGTCTCTTCCCAAGATGGAGATTTTTTTTGAGAACTCATTTCACCCTGACTAATCACCCCAATTTGATCTGCCAAAAAAGCAGCTTCAGTTACATCATGGGTAACAAAAAGCATCGCGATCTTTTCTCTTTTATTTAATCTCAATAATTCATTTTGTAACTCCTCTCTTGTTATGATATCCAAAGCAGCGAATGGTTCGTCTAGAAAAAGAAGTGTGGGTTTCTTAATTAATGCTCTTGCTATCGCTACTCGACTTTTTTGTCCGCCAGATAAAGTAGATGGTATTCGCTCCGCAAATTCTGATATTTGAAGAATCTCTAATAATACTTCTGCATAATTAATATCTTCTGCCGTAATTTCGCGTTGTAATTGAATCGGCAACAATACATTTTCTAAAACTGTCTTCCAATTGAGTAAAGTAGCCTCTTGAAATACAAAGCCAATCTTATTCGATGGCTTTGTAACTATGTGTCCTTGATGGTAAACTTTTCCTTTCGTTGGATTTTTTAGCCCTGCTGCTAACTCTAGTAAGGTTGACTTACCACTCCCACTACGACCCAACCAGCAATGAATCTCACCCGTTGGTAGCTGCCAATCAATTCCTTTCAATGTAAAATTTTGGTTTTTATACTGATAAGAGACTTTTTGTAGCTCTAATTCCATGATATGTCCCCCTCTAATCCATGTAGTAATTGAATAATTCTGAAGAACAAACAACCGAAGGGTCGATATCGACCATCCGAACCTGTTCTTTCAGAAATGAATAACCATCCTGATGCCAACCGGCATGTAACTGTACCATTTTATCCAAGCTAGTTACGCGCGTAATGCCTAAAGCTCCCCAATCGGAAGCAATGTCAAATAATTCATCCGTCGGCGCAGCGATTCCTACTGTTTGAAGGACTTGCGACTTGTCACGAATGATTTCTGCTAAACTTTTCCAATGATCAATAGCAATAACTTGTACCACCCGTGATAAGGGAGTTGGTTCAAGAAAAGGCTTCTCACTGTAGCTTACTATCCAGGAGCGATCCTCAGGGACAATTACTTTACAATGATCGTCCCACATTTTTGATTCATAAAATTTTGAGCGATCATATGCTTCTTCAATTGATAAATTTCTTAAAGGATAACGATTCTGATAAGATTGAAGTTTGCCTGCTAATAGTAATGCCCATTCATGCGGACTTGTTTGTCCATTCTTTTCTACGAAAAAGAGTTGGGGAGAATAACACCCTTGCTGATCGTAGTAAATCACTGACTTTGCAGCTTGTTTAGCCAAGTTTTCTGCTTTTTGCTTATCTAAAACTAGCTTGTGTAGAAAACCAAAACTTAATTTATTACCAAAACCAATGAAATGTGTATTGTGACCTATTTGTTGCTGCAGTTTGGATATAGTCCGATTACTACCATATCCAACTACTACTTCAGCTTCATTCAATAACATCTTTTCACGACCGGTATCTCCCCCCTTCCAAGAAACAATCGCAAGACTATCTGCTAATCGAGGCTCAATTTCAACCAATAATTGACAGAAAACACCAATAAATAAAGGTTCGCTACTAGAAACTTTTCCAATCACTTTTCCTTTAACTAATAGACTTCCTACTAAACTCCAAAGAGGTAGAACTGGTACATTCCCTGCCCAAATATGTACCGTTAATTTTGGTCCAACAGCCTTGGTAAATCCCCCATGAGAACTTGCTATAAATTGATCAAGGATTAGAGGATTTTCAAAATTCACAGATAACCAACGCATCAATTCATGTTCTCTAAAAGTCTTCAGTGAATGAGTCAGACTTAATCGAATCGTTTCGTGATTAAAGCCAGTAATTAGTGGCAGAAGTTTTTCTAGTTTACGACGTAAAGGATGTTTTCGATCTAATAACACTGCGACCGCCTTAGTAATTGCTGTGATAATTTCATTTGTAGTCAAGTGATTTCCTACCGATTTCATTCGCTGTGATAAAATTTTCAATTGATCTTCATCAGGATGTGGCACTGAAATTGATACATCCTGAAAATCAATCTGTCGATTCTTAATCTTTAAATCTTTTGCCATCGGTGGTAAATAACCACTTTTTTCAATTTGAACCATTTTGATACTCCTCTATCCATTGTTGCGCAGATAATGAACAACCTCGTGATTCAATCAATGGTTGCCTTCCTACTAATTCAAAGCCACCCTCTCTTTCAATAGCTAAGTCCCCTGTTTGAATAGCTGGTACAGAGTTGATATTGGCTAAATCAACATGTACTAATAAGCCAATTTCTCCTTTAGGAACTTCTTGCTCAGTGATTGGATCAATAATTTTAAAACGAATCCAATGTGGTCCTCGCTTTATATTCTTTCCACCCAATTCAATCTTCGAATAGTATTGCGAAGATAATTCTGTCATCCCATACATATTTACTATTTTTGTCTTGACTTTAAACCTATCTTTTAATAATTTATAGAAATCATTTTCTGAATAAGACCTTGAGAAATTCTTAAATCCACCTGTATCAAAAATTAAGCTATCCTCATGCAAATGAATCGATTTATTTTTGTCTTCTAAACTATCAAGTAAATGAACATAATTGTAACTCGCACCCAAAATCATTACGGGCGTATGCTCATGTTTTTGAGTCCATTCAATCAATTTTTCTAACTCTAACCCATCTTTTGACACAAAATGTGCGGAATCTTTCGTTCCATCAGCTTTTAATAGCGATAAATAATGGCTTAAAGAAGAATGAGGCATATTTTTTTCATCTGGAAATAAAATTGCCATGGGATATTTCTTTGCACTTACAAAATTTTTAAAACTTTCTTTCGCTGATAGATCATAGACGTCTAGATCACGGTGATAATGCTTTCCTTTATTGCCATTCGTAGTTCCACTCGTCATAAAAACATATGAGCATTCCTCTTCAGGAGTTACACTTAAAAAGCTGGACTTAAATGCCTCTGTCGATACACTTGGAATGTCCTTCCAATGTCTAACTTGCTTAAGACCGATCCCTTTTTTTCGACAATATTGTTGATATGCCAGATTATTTTGGTAAAGATACCTGAACAATTGTATGGCTACTTCATCGAAACTTTTATACTCTTCTGGATTACAAATAAATTCTTGGATTATTGTTTTCATATTTTCTCTTTCTCCTTAATATTGACACAAAAAAAGCACCCTAGACTGATTCTAGGGTGCACATACGTATTATTTACTGTTCTTCATAATCGTTATATGTTCCCTACGCTAGTGTCAACTAGATCAGGTTCTAAGGGTCATTATCTTCACGGATAATATCTCAACCAGCAATACTGGTCCCCCTACATGGAATCGCTATTTAATTGTATTAATCATTTGTTCTCGCTTAAGAATAAGCCAAAGTTTTCTGCTTGTCAATAAATATTGAGTACCTTGATATGTAAACTTACTTCTACTTGTAATCGTCTATTGGTTGATAACAAATAACACGTCCTTTACAAAACCTGAATGTACGTACCTTTAAAAGTAAAAAAATAACAACGGGCATTTCATTAAAGGATTGTATGAAATGTAAAAATCATTTCGTTACTTAGATGAAGTGCCAATGAGAATTGAAAAACTATAATAAATACTAAATTATTAAAGCCAACGTTTATGGTCGCTAACTCATGCTTTCTAAACGGGATATGAAAAATAAAATGATGTTTTATTTTCTAGCTTTTCTCACTTTTAATTGCTGACCCTTTATCATGCGGTTTTGCATCTGTTCAATGATATATTGCCTCATAACAACCAAATCAATGGACCATCGATCAACTGAAACAACAGCAATTTGTGTTCTTAGATCTCCATAGAGTATCTCTTTATGCAGACTAACGCCCTCATTATTTACATAATCTTCTAGTGAGTTTAACAACGACTCTCTTTGTAAAACAAGAATATCATCACTATCTTCCTTTAGTACATGAACAAAGTATAGCTTACTATTTGTTTACCCTTCTGATATCCTCCGTTTAAATGAATCAATTGATTGTTGTGATCCTTCAACTGGAAGTAAAATGTAATGGTACTCAATTATCATAAGTTTCACTCCTTATAGAATCATAAGCGCATCCAATCTTATTGCTTTAATTTGATATCATAAATGGGATTATGTGCGTTCCTAACTTTACAGCTGTAAAAAAGGACGGTCACAAATAGTAACCATCCGCTGCTAAATTAAATGAATTAAAAACTATCCTTTATTGGTCAAAAACGGGGCTAACCCAACTAATGTTTTACAATTATAGTGCATAGTTATCCGCAATAATTCGGTCAGCATCAGGTATAATAAAACCAATCATCTTGCTAAAGTTGCCTTAGCAACCCCATTAGATCTTAAAATATTCATAAAATTGGTCTATCATTTTCTTTGTCAGAGTTAAAGTCTACTTGTTCCACTTGTAGTATATTGTTGTCATGTGGCTTTTTTACAAATTCTATAAAGGTACTTGCCCACCGGTCCATCTGTTGAATGTCTAATTCGGATATATCAACTTGCTTCAACGTTCTGAGTGTAGCATAGGATTACATATACAGGCCAGCATACTTCTTAACAGTTAGATATAAACCTGAATAATTCATACTTTTAAATATTGAGTTATTCTAGTCGTTATTTTTCAATTTTGGATCACTTTATCGAAATTAAAATATTTTAATCGATTTTCTAAGCTAAAGAAAAACTTTTTAGTCTCAT
>NZ_JBGQQX010000041.1:0-21717 GCF_045528525.1 Ruoffia sp. FAM 26255
AGTTCCACTAAGCGAATTGGTAGAGTCTGCTTACGCAAGGTATTGAACCGCCGTGTACGGAACCGTACGCACGGTGGTGTGAGAGGTCGACTAGTCAAATAATGGCTAGTCTCCTACTCGATTTTGATAAAATTATGAATGTGAACATTATATTCTGAAGAGTGTTTAAACGTAACGATAACTAGCTATCATTAGATGAGTCAACTATACTTTAGATAAGATAATAATAAATGACCGTGGAGGTGAATGAGATGACAATGAAGATGATTATGGATTTAGACACGGGTGTGGATGATGCTTTAGCTTTAGCGTATGCACTTAGTTTTGAAGAAGTAGAACTTATTGGCGTCACTACAAGTTTTGGGAATGTCACTTTAGAGAACGCAACAAAGAATACAATAAACTTACTTGATTTACTAGGTCATAGTCATATTCCAGTTTTTGAAGGTGCGAGTTCGCCTTGGGGTGAGACGAGCTATGAACCTCAACCACATCTATTACATATCCATGGAGATAATGGTATCGGAAACGTTGAATTAGGTGAACCGAAAAGACAACCTAGTAAACAAAGTGCAGTGGATTTCATCATTGAATCTGCAAATACATTTGGGGAAGAGTTAATATTATATACGGCTGGACCTATGAACAATTTAGCTGATGCAATTAAAAAAGATAAAGAAGCCATTGAAAAGATTGGTAAAATTGTAAGTATGGGGAGTGCACTAACAGTACCTGGCAATGTTTCACCATATGCCGAAGCAAATATTCATAGAGATTCTAATTCTGCTCAATATGTCTTCGCTAGTGATATTCCAATGACATTAGTTGGTCTGGATGTAACACTCAAGACAATGATTAAAGGGACAGATATCTCGTCTTGGCATCCAGTAGGTACAAAAGCAAGTGAAGCTATGGTTGAAATGGCTAATTACTACTATACTAATGAATTTGATGATGCTGAGATTGGTGGCGCAATGCATGATCCTTTAGCAGTGGAAGTCGCACTGAACCCTTCAATTGTTAGTCAAGCGACAAAAATTAATCTTAAAGTGGAAACTGAAGGTGAAGCGAAGGGAAGAACCATTGGAAACCTAGACTTATTAAATCGTCCATATAAGTCTATGACAGTGTGTTTAGATGTAGATAGTGAACTTTTTAATTGGCGATTTATTGAAAGAGTCCAGCATGTTTTAAGACAAGTAGATTAAGCCTTTGTATTGTAACCTTATTCAGTTATAATAAAACATAATTAAATATGACAGTTCGTAACCATCCTGTCATTAAACAAAACTAGGGCTAATTTTAAGTTAAAACTCTAGAGATGTTATATGGACATCTCTATTTTTATTGCTTTCAATTTGCCGAAAGGGAGAGAAAAAATGCAAGGTAGAAGTAATGAAGACATGGGTAATGTGAGTTTGTTGGGGAATCAAGGAACTAAATATTTGGATAATTATGCGCCAGAAATTTTAGAATCGTTTCCAAATAAGCATTTGGATAATGATTATTTTGTTAAATTTAATTGTCCCGAGTTTACGTCTTTATGTCCAATGACAGGGCAACCAGATTTTGCGACTATTTACATTAGCTATGTTCCAGGGGAGAAAATGGTTGAAAGTAAGTCATTAAAACTTTACTTATTCAGTTTCCGTAATCATGGTGACTTTCATGAAGATTGTATGAATATCATTATGAAAGACCTCATTAAGCTGATGGAACCAAAATATATTGAAGTATGGGGTAAATTCACACCTCGTGGTGGAATCTCGATCGATCCATATTGTAATTATGGTCAACCCGGAACAAAGTGGGACGATATGGCTTGGGAACGACTTAAAAATCATGATTTATATCCTGAGAAAGTGGATAACCGTTAGGTTAAAGGGGGTATAATGATGAAATTAGTTTTATTAAGTGGTGGAGTTGATAGCTCTACAGCCTTAGCTCTTGCTAAAGCAACCGATCCAGATATATTAGCAATTACTTTTACGTATAATCAACAACATGAACAAATGGAATTACTAGCCGCTCAAAAAGTCAGTGAATATTATCAAGTCAACCATAAAATTATGGATTTAAGTTCAATTTTTTCAGATAGTCAATCTGCCTTGAGTTTAAATAACGACATCCCAATTGCTGAGGGAGCATATGGAGAATCTAATGAACTTAATACAGAAGTGGAGTTTCGAAATGGTGTCTTTTTAGCAATATTAGCTTCATTGGCTAAACAGTATCGAGCTGATGAAATTTACTTTGGTGCACACCAAGACGAGTCCGGAACAATTTATCCTGACTGTTCGCCTGAATTTATTCAAACAATGAATCAAGCGATTCAGCTTGGTACAAATAATTCTGTATCTATAAAAGCTCCCTTCAGGACTAGGTTAAAAAAAGATATTGTAGCCACAGGGATTGAATTGGAGGTACCTTATGAGCTAACTTATAGCTGTTACAAAGGGACTGACCCTGCTTGTGGAGTTTGTGGTACGTGTATTGACCGGAATCAAGCTTTTAAAGCGAATGGACTGGAGGTACTATAAGATGCAGAACTTAAAAACCCAAAACTTAGTTAATAATGCCTTATTAGCATCTTTATATGTTGCTTTGACTTTAATCAATCCTATTTCTAGTGGGATGTTTCAGTTTAGAGTGTCAACATTATTAGTACCAGTTCCATTTTATCAACCTAAATTAGCACCAGGAATACTCTTTGGTGTGATGATCAGTAATATTTTTAGTCCATTAGGGCCAATTGATATATTATCGGGTTTTCTAATTCAATCCATGACTCTTTATGTGTTTAACCGATTATTCAAATCCGCTTATATTAAAAGTATAGCTTATGGAATATGGTGTGGCATCGTGGTTGGGGCGACCTTGCATTATGCAGTGGGCGCACCGTTTTGGGTAAGTGTCATCAGTGTTGCGATATCTAATATTGTTGTAGCTTTAATAGGTACATTTGTTGTAGAGAGATATCTCTCTTCTTTTATAAAACAAATGGCACATTAAATGTATTAATTTAGTTCATCAAAGAGCAGAAATCTAAATAGATTTCTGCTTTTTTTGTTATTTTTTGAAATGCAAACACTTCTAATTTAAAAGACAAGTTTTATGCATAGAATTAAAAAATATTAAATCGAACGATCGATTGCATCCTTATACGGAATCATTGCTATCAGTAATTCCAGTACAAAAAATTAATTGCTTTCTAATACGAAGTGATAACCAGGTAAATTGCCTGGGTTTTTGCCTATATATACCGCTTTCTATGTGGATATAGTACAATAAAAATATGGAGAATAATTACATGTTTAGAGGAGTCAAATTTATGTATAAAGATAGCGAATTAATTATCCGCACATTGAAAGAACAAGATTTAAATCAATTGTGGGAGTTTATATTTAAGGAAGATAATCCAGAATGGAAACAATGGGATGCACCTTACTACCCACATGCATCAAAGTCCTATGATAATTTTCTAAAGGATTCTAATCAATGGGTTGATCAAGTTGATCGATGGGCAATTGAATATAAAGGAAAGCTGATCGGGACTGTCTCCTATTATTGGGAGCACGAACCATCGCTGTGGTTAGAAACTGGTATTGTGATTTATGATGCGTCCAATCGAGGACAACATATTGGTAGGCGTGCATTATCTCTTTGGATTAGTCATTTATTTAATACATTACCCTTAGTTCGTGTGGGGTTGACGACTTGGTCTGGAAATGAACCGATGATCAAAGTCGCTGAGAATTTAGGCATGCAGATGGAAGCGCGAATACGTAAAGTAAGACTATACAATGATTATTATTATGACTCAATTCGCATGGGGATTTTACGTGAGGAATGGGATAAATTAAATAAATTTGAATTGGAGTAGCTTATTGCTGCTCTATTTTTTTTGATAAATTTGTATGCTATTTTTAAAAATTCAACTGTTAGATAAGAACCCTTACGAATAACTTTACAAGTCTTATGTAAATATAAATATTATTTTAAGCCGAACGTTCGACTATAAAGCTTCTGAATTGTTCTCATAAAGATTGTTTCAAATTTTTATAAGGTGTAACTTAAATATGACAAAAAAAGTTTTTTATATAAATATTCGAATGGGAGTGAAATGTTTGATGAGAACGATTGAAGGAATGAGCTCAGTAGGAGCGAATTTCCGAGGCATCGATAGTGTCGTAGAGTCTGGTGGATTATTTGGTATTTGGAATCATCCCTTAGCTAATAAAATCACCTATTTTGGACTTCATGCTTTACAACACCGGGGGCAAACGAGTGCTGGGATAGTAACAAAAGATGAGAACACTTTTACGAGTTTTCGCGGTCGAGGATTAATTTCACATATTTTTGATACAGAAGATAAATTAGAGAAGTTAGTAGGGAACAGCGCCATTGGTCAGGTTCGTTCTGCCACTGTTAGCGATCAGGCAGATGATTCGAATATTCAACCGTTATTATTTCACTTCAATAATCAATCGATAGCCATCACGCATAATGGAAATTTAACTGAAGCCTTATCTTTACGTCAACAACTAGAGAACGATGGGGCTGTGTTTTCTACAAATTCAGCGGCTGAGATATTAATTCATTTGATTCGACGTTCAAAGAAGAATAATTTTACAGATGCTTTTCAATCATCAATCGAACAATTGAATGGTGGGTTTAATTTTTGTTTATTAACAGATGATGCATTGTATGGAGCAGTGGATAAACATGGATTTAGACCATTAGTTATCGGACAATTTTCCAATGGTACTTATATCTTAGCTAGCGAAACATGTGTGTTATCAAGTGTTGGGGCAAAATATGTCACTGAAGTTCAAGCAGGGCAATATGTAGTTATTAATGATGAAGGTTATCAAATCACAAGCTACACTAACTCACCGAAACCAACACTTGAACCAATGGAGTTTATATATTTCTCACGACCTGATTCTGATATATCAGGAATTAATGTCCATACAGCACGAAAAGAGATGGGACGCCGTTTAGCTAAGGAACAACCAACACACGGGGCAGATTTAGTAATTGGCGTGCCCAATTCATCACTTTCTTCTGCGAGTGGCTACGCTGAAGAACATGGTTTACCGTATGAAATTGGTTTAATCAAGCATCAATATATTGGTAGAACATTTATCCAGCCTAATCAGGAACTACGGGAACAAGGAGTTCGATATAAGCTTTCCGTTGTAGAAAGCTTAATCCGTAATAAATCAATTGTACTTGTAGATGATTCCATAGTACGAGGGACGACTGTGCGACATTTAGTTGAGTTACTAAGAGGGGCTGGAGCCAATGAGGTTCATTTAAGAATTGCCAGTCCGCCAATTCGTTTCCCAAATTATTACGGCATTAACACAACACATACGGAGGAATTAATCGCTGCGAACTACACAATTAAAGAGTTAAATGAATTATTTGGTAGTGATTCACTTGGCTACCTGTCAGTTAATGGTTTAGTCGATAGTATTAATTTTGATGCAAATATCCCTCATCAAGAAGTGAGTTTAGATGCCTATACTGGTCAATACCCTTCCGATATAGGAGATTATCAGAATGAATTTCAAGAAAGCTTAACACCATTACAAAAGAAAATTTTAAAAGGAGAATTTAGTGATGAGTAATGCATATCAACAATCAGGTGTCGATATTGAAAAAGGATATGAGGCAGTTGATCGAATGAAGAAGCACGTTAATAGAACGATGCGGCCAGAAGTTATGAATCAATTAGGAAGTTTTGGAGCATTGTTTAAATTGGATACGAAGCAATATAAAAATCCAGTGTTAGTTAGTGGTACGGATGGAGTTGGAACAAAAATATTACTTGCTCAGCAATCAGGAATATTAAACACGATTGGTATTGATGCAGTGGCCATGTGTGTGAATGATATCTTAGCTCAAGGTGCTCAGCCTTTGTTCTTTTTAGATTATCTTGCGGTAGGTAATACAGTTCCAGAAGATATTGAACAAATCGTTTCAGGAGTGGCAGAAGGATGTGTTCAAGCCAATGCTGCTTTGGTCGGCGGTGAAACAGCTGAGATGCCTGATTTATATGCAGACAATGAGTTTGATTTAGCGGGGTTTTGCGTCGGGGTTGCAGATGAAGCAAATATCCTTGACGGTTCTAAAGTTAAGGCCGGAGATGTGCTCATCGGTTTACCAAGTTCAGGCATTCACTCGAATGGTTATTCATTAGTACGAAAAATATTCTTCAAAGACCATAATATAAAATTTGAAGATCAATTATCAGATGGACGTACTTTGATTGATCATTTATTAACACCCACTAAGATTTATGTTAAAGAAGTTATGCCGTTTGTAGATTCACAAAGTATTAATGGAATCGCTCATATTACCGGTGGTGGTTTCTTTGAGAATCTACCTAGGATGTTCTCAAATAATTTAACAGCAGTTGTAGATGTTAATTCTTGGACCATTCCAACTATATTTAATGAATTACAGAAATTTGGCCAGTTAGATCTCGAGGAAATGTTTAACGTTTTCAACATGGGGATTGGGATGGTTTTGGCAGTTGAAGAATCAAAGGTAGAAACAATTCTCTCTAGTATCAATGAAAGTGTTGTTATCGGACGTATCGAGAAACAAAAGAATGAGGGCGAAACTGTTCGTCTAAATATAGATAAGGAGTAGTACTTGACTATGAATCTAGCACTATTCGCTTCAGGGAATGGATCAAATGTTCAAGCCATTATTGATGCAGTAAAAGCAGGTAAGATTGCGGGAAATATTAAATGTATCGTCTGTGATAATTCGAAAGCTTATGTGATTAACCGGGCAAAAGAAGCGGGAATTGATACTTTTATATTAAGTCCTAAAGACAGCCCTAGTCGTCAAGCATGGGAGCTCGAAATTATTAAATATTTAAAAGCACATAAAGTAGATTTAATTATATTAGCTGGCTTTATGCGAATTCTTGGAGCGAACTTACTCAATCATTATCCTAAAAAAATTATTAATATTCATCCATCTCTACTCCCAGCATTTCCTGGGCGTCAAGGAATACAAGACGCTTATAATGCAGGTGTGAAAGAAAGTGGAGTAACGATTCATTATGTTGATGAGGGGATTGATACAGGAGAAATAATCGCTCAGAAAAGACTTCAAATTCAGCCAGAATGGACATTAGAAGAATTAGAAAATAACATTCATCAAATTGAACACTCTCTATATCCGAAAGTGATTCAACAATTGGCAAAAGAATTCAATGAGAAAGGAAGCAATGTAAAATGACAAAATATGCACTACTAAGCGTATCAGATAAGACTGGAATTATAGAGGTAGCCCAAACGCTTGTGAATAATGGAATTGAATTATTATCAACCGGAGGAACATTTAAGACAATTGAAGAAGCGGGTATTCCGGTCACTGCTGTGGAAGATTATACAAAATTTCCAGAAATGATGGATGGACGAGTAAAAACGTTACATCCAAAAATTCACGGCGGCTTATTAGGATTACGTGATAATAATGAGCATAAACAAGCGATGACGGATTATGGTATTTCAATGATTGATTATGTCATTGTTAATTTATATCCTTTCAAAGAAACAATTACAAAACATGATGTTACATTGGCAGATGCCATTGAAAATATCGATATCGGTGGGCCATCAATGCTTCGTAGTGCAGCAAAGAACTATCAATCCGTAACTGTTGTTACTGATCCTGCAGATTACTCAACGTTAATTCAGCAACTTACAGATAATAATGAAAGTACTTATGAATTTAGACAGTACTTAGCTGGTAAAGTGTTTCAATTGACCTCCCATTACGATGCTTTAATTGCAGATTATTTAGAACAGTTTTATAAGAAAGAACAAAACTTTGAAGTTAACCACTGGACCCACAAGACTTTAACATACTCAGAAAAACAATCTTTACGTTACGGGGAGAATAGCCATCAATCGGCTACTTTCTATAAAGAACTCAATGCTCCAAAATCATCCATTGCAGCAGCCGTTCAATTGAATGGAAAAGAATTATCTTACAATAATTTAAAAGATGCAGATGCAGCGATTAAGATTGCAAAAGAGTTTACAGAACCGGTTGCCGTAGCAGTCAAACATATGAATCCTTGTGGTGTGGCAATAGCCGATACAATTGAAGAAGCTTTTGAACGTTGCCAACAAGCGGACCCAGTTTCAATTTATGGTGGAATTGTAGTCGTGAATCGAGAAGTATCACTAGAATTAGCAAACGCTTTAGGGAAGATATTCTTAGAAATTATAGTTGCTCCAAGTTTTAGTTCAGAAGCATTAGAAAGATTAACTAAAAAGAAAAATTTACGTCTTTTAACCATCGATTTTGATGAAGAGTTAAATAAGGATCAAGAAGAATATGTTTCAGTTTCAGGTGGATTATTAGTTCAAGCAGTGGATCAATCCAACGAACTGATAAAAGATTCTTTATCAGACATTCCAAATGCTTGGGATGTCTCGACAAAACGACAACCGACACTTGAAGAACTAAAAGCGATGAACTTTGGTATGAAAGTTGTAAAACATGTTAAAAGTAATGCAATAGTAGTGACAAATGATTATATGACCTTAGGAATTGGAGCAGGGCAGATGAACCGTGTTGGTTCTGCTGAGATTGCACTAAAACAAGCCGAAGAGAAAGATGCAACTTTAAGACAGACATATGTGATGTCAAGTGATGCATTTTTACCAATGTCAGATACTGCAAAATTAGCACATCGTCGAGGTATCACAGCGATTGCTCAACCAGGAGGGTCGAAATATGATCAAGACTCTGTTCAAGTTTGTGATGACAATGACGTTGCTATGGTTATGACTGGTTACCGCCATTTCAGACACTAAAATATATTAATTAGGAGAGAACCCAATGAAAGATATCTTAATTATTGGATCGGGCGGACGTGAGCATGCCTTGGCACTTGCTTTTGCCCGCAGTCCTCAAGTAGAGCAAGTATATGTTGCCCCGGGTAATCCAGGTATGATTATGACTAATCATAATATAGAATGTGTAAATATTCCGGTAACAGAAATCGAACGTTTAGCGGAGTTTGTAGAAAGTTCAGCGATTGACCTGACATTTGTTGGTCCCGAACAACCTTTGGAGTTGGGCATTGTTGATTATTTTATAAGTCTCAATTTACCTATCATAGGGCCAACAAAAGCAGCTGCACGATTAGAAAACTCAAAAAATTTCGCTAAAGATATAATGTCACTTGCAAAAGTTAATACTGCTAAACATCGTTTCTTTAAAGCCGGAGAATGTCTAGAAGCGATTGAATATGCAGAAGCCTTAGGGTTACCATTTGTTATCAAAGCAGATGGCCTAATGAGTGGTAAAGGTGTCGTTATTCCAGAAACGATGGAGGAAGCTGTGAGTTCCCTCGAGTTGATGATGGATAAGAGTAATAAAGAAGTGCTCATTGAAGAATTCTTAACTGGAACAGAATTTTCTCACTTTAGTTTAGTTAATGGAGATCATATTATATCGCTTGGTACGGCGTGTGATTATAAGCGTGCGTTTGATAATGATTTAGGATTGAATACGGGAGGCATGGGTTCTTTCGCTCCAGTTCCTTGGTTTGATGAAGAAGCAGAACACCGTGTGTTGACGGAGATTGTTCATTCCATTGCCAATCAAATGATCGAGAACGAAACACCGTTCACTGGTATTCTTTATACTGGAATTATCTGGACGAGTGAGGGGCCAAAAGTGATTGAATTTAATACTCGCTTGGGAGATCCAGAGACTCAAGTTTTACTTACGTTGTTAGAGAATGACTTCTATGAAGTTGCTCAAGCTCATTTAGAACAATCACCTATAGATATTCGTTTTAAAAAGCAATTTAATCTAGGAGTTGTACTTGCAGCCGAAGGCTATCCAAGTCTGCCAAAAGCAAATATTCCTTTAAATATTCCAAAGACAATTGAAGACAATGTTTACTTTGCAGGGGTGGATGGTAGTCCTGAGAAAGGACTCCAATCAAGTGGCGGGCGAATCTTAATGGTTACTTCTAGTGGCGATACTATTGAAGAAGCTAGGGAAAAAGTTTATAACGATATGAAACAATTTGATATTCAAGATACATTCTACCGAACAGACATTGGTTTACATCGAAATAAGGAGGCGTAAAGCATGACAGAACAAACAGATATTGCTGTAGTCATGGGCAGTATTTCTGATTGGGAACAAATGCAACATTGTTGTCAATTTTTAGATACACTAAATTTAACTTACGATACAAAGGTAATCTCGGCTCATCGTATGCCTACGGAGATGATTTCTTTTGCAGAAAATGCTAAGAGCAATGGTTATAAGGTGATCATCGCAGGTGCTGGAGGAGCTGCTCACTTACCAGGTATGATTGCTTCAAGTACTACATTGCCCGTTATTGGTATACCGATAAAATCAAGCGCACTAAGTGGGATGGATTCACTCCTTTCAATCGTCCAAATGCCAGCTGGTGTACCAGTCGCAACGATGGCAATCGGACCAGCAGGAGCCAAAAATGCTGGATTAATGGCAGCAAGAATTCTTGCTGTGACTGACAAAATAGTTGAGAATTCTTTAAAAGAATTTCAAGTGAATCAACGACAAGCTGCTCTGGAGAGTACTGGTGAGTTGAATGACTAAGGTGATTCAACCGGGCGCAACGATTGGTATTATTGGTGCTGGACAACTTGGAAAGATGTTAGCTCAATCTGCCCAAAAGATGGGCTATAAAGTAGCGATGTATGATCCTAACCCAACTTCTTGCGGCTTTGCTGTTGCCCATTCAACAACAGTAGCGGATTTTACGAACAGGGAAGCTTTATTGAAATTTGTTCAAAGCGTTGATGTAGTCACATATGAGTTTGAAAATATTGATGGTGACCTACTTAAAGAACTGGAAAGTGAAAGTTATTTACCACAAGGGACAAGCTTATTACTGAACTCACAAGATCGAATTAAAGAAAAGGATTGGCTGAATCAACAAGGCATACCTACGACTGACTTTACTGATGTGAATAGTTGGACAGATTTAACAGATGCAATAAAAGCAATCAATTTACCAGCGTTTTTAAAAACAACACGTTTTGGTTACGACGGTAAAGGACAAGTTTTCTTAACTGACAAATCAGATTTAGAAACGAAGCGATCAGATATTGAAGCCTTGTTAGAAGAGCAATCATTAATTTTAGAGGCATTTTGTGACTTTAAATATGAAGTGTCAGTCATCGTTTCTCAGGATTTATATGGCAATATTGAAATATTTCCAATAAGTCAAAATCAACATATCAATGGTGTCTTATACTCCAGTATTGTTGGAGCGAATTACTCTGAGGACTTGACTGATCAAATATATGACATTGCTGAGAAGATTGCTAAAGCAGGGAAGCTTATTGGTGTATGTGGGATTGAATTTTTTATTACTGAGGATGAAGAAGTATTTGTTAACGAAATTGCTCCCAGACCTCATAATACTGGGCATTATACTATCGAAGCAACCAACGCATCTCAATTTGATCAACATATTCTTGGAATAACAGGTCGTTCACTGATTAATATTCGCTTGTATGAATCAGGATTAATGATTAATATTTTAGGTCAACATTTACCTTATGTTGAAAAAGTTAGCCAACAATATCCCGAAGCGATTTATCACATATATGACAAAGGGGAAGCTAAAAAACAACGCAAGATGGGGCACTTTACACTTACAAAACCTGACTATAATCAGTTAGAAAAGATACTCTATCAATCAACAAGCCTAAAAGCATGGCAAGAATTATTCTGATAAAGAAAAGGGGATAGACATGGAATTACTCTATCAAGGGAAAACTAAAGATATTTATCAAGGATTGAATCAGTCGATGATTCTAAAGTTTAAAGATGATGTGACGGGGACAGACGGTAAGTTTGATCCCGGTGCGAATCAAATTGGTTTATCTATTGAAGGTATGGGGAATTTAAATTTAAGATTAACAACATTTTTCTTTCAATTACTTAACCAGACTGGTATTCCTACTCATTTTATTGCTTCAAATCTTAATGAAAATACGATGACAGTGAAGTCTGCAAGTGTATTCGGTAAAGGGTTAGAAGTCATTACTCGATTTAAGGCAACAGGTTCTTTTATTCGACGTTACGGAGAATATATTGAAGATGGAGCAAAACTAAATAATTATGTCGAACTTACGTTAAAAGACGATAAAAGACAAGATCCATTAGTAACTAAAGATGGGCTAAATGCCTTAAATATATTAACTAATAAACAATATGAGATATTAATTGATTTAAATATTCAAATAGCACAGATCATCCAGAAAAAACTAGCTGAACATGGGTTTGAATTATACGATATAAAATTAGAGTTCGGTTATGTTAATCATCCAGATAATATTATTCTTATCGATGAAATTTCTGGAGGCAATATGCGTGTTTACAAGGAAGGGCAACTTGTTGATCCTATTGAATTAGCACAATATTTTAATGATTTTTAAGGAAAGGACAATTTAATGAGCAAATTTATTGTAGTACCAGCGCCAGATTCTTCATTCTTATTAAAAGAAGCGCATCATTTCTTGAAATTAACAAACTTGCAAGCAGTAAAGCAATATGACGTTTTTGAAACTTCGGATGAAGGTGATTTAACATTAGTAGAGCCTTTATTTGAACAAGGTCTTATTTACGAAAACTTAGAGTCATTTAACATTTCCACTGCTTTTCGTTATCGCCAAGTATTGGGGCAATATGATGAGGTCGAAGAGATGACTAACCGTATTATACAAAATATTAAAGGGCATGATCTTTCTTTACATCATTCAAGAATTATTGATTTAAAAGGTTTAACTGAAGTCGAAGTAAAAACTTTCAAAACATATTATATTAATGAAACAGAAACTGAACTCGTTTCTTTTAATGCTTTAAATTATGATATGGGAGTCAGCCAAGGCTTAGATTTACAAGGAATAGAAGGTTTTAATGATTTAGATACGGCTGGCTTACAAGAGTTAATTAAAGATTATTCAATGGACCTTGCTGATATTGAAGTCGTTCAAGCGTATTTTCAATCAGAAGCAGTTAATCCAACTGTCTTCCAATTAAAAGTCATCGATACATACTGGTCAGATCACTGTCGCCATACGACATTTTTAACTGAATTAACAGACATATCCGTGACTGAAGGTAAATACCAAGAAGCCATTGAAGCTACTATCGCAGAGTATAATGACGTGCGTGATTCAGTCTATGCTAATCGTCCTAAAGTTAAGCCAGTTACATTAATGGATCTTGCAACGATTAATGCAAAACATGCAAAACAATTAGGTCTGTTAGATAACTTAGATGAATCTGATGAAGTGAATGCTTGTTGTATTCGCATTAAAGTGGATGTTGAGGGTGTTGAAGAAGATTATTTACTCTACTTTAAAAATGAAACTCACAATCACCCAACTGAGATTGAACCTTTCGGAGGGGCGGCTACATGTATTGGTGGGGGGATTCGTGATCCGCTTTCAGGTCGTAGTTACGTTCATCAAGCGATGCGAATTACTGGAGCTAAAAACCCGAATGCGTCATATGAATCAACACGAGATGGTAAATTACCACAACGTATCATCTCACAACGTGCTGCTATGGGATATAGTGACTACAGTAACCAAATCGGACAAAGTGCTGGTTACGTGCGCGAATATTACCATGACGCCTTTGAAGCTAAGAGAATGGAATTAGGTGCCTTAGTTGCTGCTGCTCCAGTTGATAACGTTGTACGTATCAAACCAGAACCTACGGATTTAATTATTTTACTTGGTGGACGTACTGGACGTGACGGATTAGGTGCAGCAGTTGGATCTTCAATGGTTCAAACTGAGAAATCAATCGAACTACAAGGGGCAGAAGTCCAAAAAGGGAGCCCGACCATCGAACGAAAGATTATTCGCTTATTCCGTAATCCAGAAGCTACGCGCTTAATTAAGAAATCGAATGACTTTGGTGCTGGGGGTGTATCAGTAGCTATTGGTGAACTAGCTGATGGCTTGACCATTGAATTAGATAAAGTTCCGACTAAATATGAAGGAATGGATCCTAGCGAAATCGCCTTATCAGAGTCTCAAGAACGAATGGCTGTTGTCGTTTCTAAAGATGATGTTGATAAATTTATTACTCTATCAGAAGCTGAGGACTTAGAAGCGACAGTTGTGGCAGAAGTGACTGATTCATCTTATATGGTGATGCGTTATAACGGTGAAGAGGTTTTCCGCATAAAACGTTCATTCTTAGAATCGAATGGTGGAGCCAAAGCAGCTGATGCTATCATTAATTATTCTGATGTAAGTCAATTCTTTTCTGATTCACGACATGTATTAACTCAGTTACAATCGATTGAAAATGCGAGTCAAAAAGCATTATCACAAAACTTTGATTTTACAATTGGGAAAAATACAGTTCTTGCACCATTAGGTGGGGAGAAGCAAATAACTCCTCAAGAAGGAATGGTCGCAAAAATACCTGTCTTAGGCCAAGATACTTCAACTGCTTCAGTCATGACTGTTTCATTCAAACCTGATCTAGCAACGCTCTCACCATACCACGGTGCTTATTATGCCGTTGTTAATTCAGTAGCTAAAGCTGTGGCCTTAGGTGTTCCTTATCAAGAAACTCGCTTAACATTACAAGAATTCTTTGAGAGTATGGTGAATGAGAATAGTTGGGGAAAACCGACTGCTGCCTTACTTGGAGCCTTTAAATCAATGAAACAATTAGGTTTAGCTGCCATTGGCGGTAAGGACAGTATGAGTGGTACCTTCGAAGATATTGAAGTCCCACCATCACTTATTAGCTTTGCCGTTGCAACAACAGACTTTACAAAAGTCAATTCGCGAGAATTTAAATCTATAGACTCAAAAATTGTTTTATTAGAAGCTAGATTAAATGCAGATGATTTACTAGATACTGATGAAATTAAAGCTACCTTTGAAACGATTACGAACTTAATTAACGAGAATAAAGTTCGTTCAATCTCAACCATGGACGATAAGACGATTGAAATGAATCTGATTGAAATGGCTCTAGGTAATGCGATCGGTTTTGAAATGAAAGCAGAATACTTACATAAAAAATCTGCCTTAGGATTCTTAGTAGAAGTCGCTTCTGATGTTGAAGTTGAAGGTGGGGTCATAGTTGCTCAAACGAATAGCAGTGATGAAGCAAAATTTGATCAAACATACTCTTTAGAAGAATTGGCTCGTCTTTATGCAGAACCATTAGCTGATGTATTCTCAGACATTGAATTGGTATCTAATTCTGAAGATGTAAAACCTGCATTAGAGATTCCAGAAATATCATCGAATGCCAAAGTGTTAATCCCAGTCATAACGGGAGTGCATGGTGAATATGATCTGTATGAATCATTTAAACGATATACTGAACATGTTGATTTCTTTATCATCAAAGAGGAATTAGGTTACAAAGAATCAGTCAAAGAATTTGCAAGTAAATTATCTGACTATGATGTCTTAGCTTTCTCTGATGGCTCAATACTATCTAATCGTCTACAGTATGGACAAGCGATTAAACTACTAATTAAAGACATCAAAGCCGAATTAGAAGCATTTGCCAAAGATAAGTATATTCTAGCTATTGGCGCATCATTTGCTGGCTTTGTCCGCAGTGGTTTAATAGAATTTGGCCGTGTTCAACAAGGAACACAAATTGACTTTAAGGTAAATCCATTTGAAAAATTTTTTTCAACTTTAGTAAATGCTGAAGTCATTAAAGAAACAGAATACGCGAAAGCGGGTAGTTATACGACAGCTTTGGCAGGCTATCATTTAAGTGTTGAATTGGATGAAAATAAATTTAAAGACCAAATCATCTCCAAATATACAACGTTCTTTGCAGAAGAAGTCGGTGTTGATGCAATGGTTGATCCTACAGGACATATTATAGGGGTAAATGGAAACTTTGAACGCATGAATATTGATGGCTTTGCCAATGTTGATACAGTAGAGGCACCATTTATTGCAAATATTCTAAAGAAAGCAAATATTTAATAACTCACATAGATAAGTTAATCGGTTTTACTTAATAAATCATAACGAGCATTGAGACTGACTTGTTTGCAAGTATGTTCAGTTTTAATGCTCTTTTTTAGTACATTCATGTATGTGTGTAATCGCTATTTCGAATGTTTTTCTTGTATTAGTGATACTATTTTAATAGTAAGGAGGGCAGAGCCAGACAAATAAGGATGCATAGTATTTTAACTATGGAGTTTACAAAATGAAAGTTGTACCTTACTTAAATTTTAGACAATCTAAACCAGTTCTAGCTTTCTTTGAAAAGTAAGGTGCTTAAAAAAATATTGAGATAGTAGTAGCATCTGATGAAATGTTCAGCGGTGAAAATTTTTGATTTGTATAAAAAGCCATATCTGAAAGTTGGAATACTCAATTATAATTTCGACTTGCAGATTATTTTTGTGAAACTGGAATTTGTTAATTTAGTATTTTAATTTGAGAAGATGAGTATGTCTAACAAGTGTATTCATTGAATTGTTTCTATGAAATCATTAAACTAAATAGTATGGAGCGGTTACATGACTTATTTTTGAGGAGGTACTAATTATTATGAAAGCAAAATTTCACGGACATGCTGTGGTTAGTATAAAAACACAAGATGGCACAAAAATATTAATTGATCCTTTTATTACTGGGAATGGATTGACTGATTTACATGCGAATACGGTGGAAGCAGATGTTATCTTAGTGACCCATGGACATTCGGATCACATTGGAGATACTATGGCTCTCGCTAAAAGAACTGGCGCATTGGTTGTATCCACTGTTGAAGTTGTTGGCTATTTAAATTCATTAGGTTTAGAGAATTTACACGGTATGCAACCTGGTGGTGCTCATGACTTTAACTTTGGGCGGGTTAAGTTAACACCAGCTATTCATGGATCATCAATTGAAATAGATGGAAAACCTTTTACACTTGGCTTAGCCACTGGGATTTTGATAACAGCTGATGAGCAAACATTTTATCACGTTGGTGACACAGCCTTATATTCAGATATGAAATTAATTGGCGAGTTCAATGATATTGATTTAGCATTTATTCCAATTGGTGATAATTTTACGATGGGACCAGAAGATGCAGCCGTTGCAGCCAAATGGTTAAATGCAAAGAAAGTTGTACCAATTCACTATAATACTTTCCCATTAATTGAACAAGATCCGGCACAATTTACCAAATTATTAGCTAATGGGGTGGGTTATGTTCCAGTAATTGGTGAGACAATAGAGTTATAAAGTAAAAAACAGAAGTGAGATAGGTATTCTATCCACTTCTATTTTTTATACTAATTTAATATTTAAGTTGATATTATTGCCTTTGCTTAAAATACTTGAAACTTTACAATGGCGGTGAATAAAACGTTCTAACCCAGCTAATTGATCCTCATTCAATATAGCATCAGTTACAAGTTCAACAGATGCATCTAATCGCCACTCTCTGTTCTCATCAATAAAATCACCTGCCACACGAGCAGTTAATTGTGAAAATTCTATCTTTTTCATATTCAAGTATGATACTGCTGTCATCAAATGACACCCAGATAAAGAAACTAATAATAGTCCAGTTGGTGAAGTACCCTGACTAGTAAATTCAGGCATTCGTTCAGTATAATCCATAGTATATGAAAAACCTTCGATATCAGCTTGCACAATATAACGATCAATTACCTTTGCTTTTGTCTCTTTCTCTGCCATGATGCATTCCTTCTTTCATTGAGAATAATTAGATGATAAGCGAATTCTTTGATAGTATAAATTATATCACAGAATTTAATTCATACTAATGAAAGGAATTATCGCTTTATATACAAGGGGGATATCTAATGCTAATACACCATAGATTCATTTTGTTTAAAATAAGCAATTATAAAAATAATACGTTATAACAATTAAACAGCATCCTATTGCCTTTTTATTTTTCCATGTTAGGATAGATACATTATATTTATAGGAGGGTATTATGAATGTGCCAATTTTGTACGAAGATAACCATCTTTTAGTTATTGAGAAGCCGGTTAATGTTCCTGTACAAGAAGATAGTAGTAAAGATTTAGATGTACTCAATCATCTAAAGCAATTTATAAAAGTCAGAGATAAGAAGCCAGGTAATGTTTACTTAGGACTAGTGCATCGGCTTGATAGACCTGTCGGGGGTGCGATGGTATTTGCCAAGACATCAAAAGCGGGATCCAGATTATCTAATACATTAAGAAAACATGACTTGAAAAGATATTATCTGGCCGTAGTAATGGGGAAGTTACCTAGGATGAAGGGGACATTGACACATTACCTCTGGAAGAATCGTAAAACGAATCAAGTTTACACTGTTGATAAAAATCATAACCAGGCTAAAAAGGCTTACTTAAGTTATGAAGTTCTAGCTTATCAGCACGGTATGTCATTAGTACGAGTTCAATTGCATACTGGCCGATCACATCAGATTCGGGTACAGTTTCAAGCAATTGGCTCACCTTTATATGGTGATCAAAAATATGGAGATCATCGAATAAAGCCTCACAGCCAAATTGCATTATGGGTAACATTAATATTGTGAGATTGACTACATTTCAATTATAATACCCTGCGTATCAAGTAATTGGTGCGTACTCCACTTTAATTGCTAAGAATACCTAAAGCCTTATGACCAAAGCGGAATTTTAAAAAATAAACGTCAAGGTGCGAAAGCAGAAAAAATAATAAGGATAATCTAAGCTGAAATAAAAACTACTTATTATAGGACAGTATGTAAATAAGTAGCGCTAAGGATAAATTAAAATGGTTGTTTAGCAGCGAAAACTCTAAGTTCATGAATGAATATGAGGGACGTTCAACGACTATCTCCTTGAGGGAGAGTAAAGCCGCAAGCAAATGGCGGAAGAAAAATGTGGCTACCCATGTGGTAGAAGAAATAGTCTGCGCTATATGGAAACATATAGAAGTCTACTCGCAAGAGAAAGACTGTATTAAAGGTTGCGCTTTAATATGAACACGAAAAAATCAAATAATATAAAATCGATTTATAGTATGAATCCTCTCTGATAAAATATACAGAAGGGAATTTAAAATATAGAATTATTGTCTATTGGAAAGTTTGCAAAAAAACAGGGATAACTCCCTATATTTTAAGACGGATGCAGCAAAATGGCGAGTTGATTCCCCATCATATAACTAATGCAGGAACTCGCTATTATTCCTCGGAGCAATTAAAAGATTATCTACCTGAGACTATCAATAACGATGGTAAACTTATTATTGGTTATTGTAGAGTTAGCACTTCGACACAAATGGCTGAATTAAGGTCGCAAGTTAAGCTTGTTGAAGAATATATGCAAGCTCATGATTATACTTTTGAGATCTTTTCAGAAATTGGTGGCGAACTTAATTATCAGCGAAAAAGCTTATTAAATCTCTTGAAAATGATTAACCAGCAAGAAATCAGCAAGATTGTCACTTTGAATAAAAGTCGCTTCATGCGAAATGGTTTCGAATTATTTGAGTATCAATGTCAATTGAATAAAATCGACATTGAGTTGATTGATGATTCAAAAGAAACCAGGATTTATAGTCTTTTATCGCGTAATCCTTTAAACAATAATTCTTATTTAGAACTATGATTTTAAAACTACATTTGGACATATAATTCCTATCGGCTTATGAAATGGAAATTCCACATCCTACGTTACAAGAATTGATAAAAATTCAATCTAATCCACCACAATTAGAACCATGGACAACATTTAATTTGTCCCAATGATAAAGCGCTACTTACCCCTCATTAGGGTAAGTAGCGCTTTATTTATTTCGAATATTGTTTAGTCAATAGATAATGTTACCTGAGTAGCTTTATTGGTGGAAAACCTTTTATTTCGAGAGACAAAAGACTCTATACCACCTAAACGAATTCTAAAACGATCGTCTTTGTTTAATAAGATTTGCTCTGCCCAATATAAATTATGGTCTACTACGAAAGAGGGCACACCAAAGTTCGAATGTTGCGTTAAAACTGAATTGAATTCAGAACGGTGTTGATTTAAATTAATTAAACCTTCTCGGAATGATTCGGCGGTTCCACTTGAATCTTGATTCATAATAGTTGGATTGGCACAAGCGTCACCGAGAATTACAGTCTTAAGTTCAGGCATAAGAAACCCCATAATCCCTGAAGTATGACTTGGTAAGTGTATGGGAATGATAGTGACTCCCATAAGTTAAACACATCGTATTCTTTATAAGAATGATAATTTATTTCTTTTTGAGCAATAAAGTGCTCCGATGTGAAAGATAAGCCTTGCTTTCGCATGATCTAGATGACCTTGTGTGCAGATGACATCATAGGGCATATCAAGTAAGTTATCAACAACTTGCCTCAAATCCCCATATCTAAAACCAGTATTAATCAAAACGACTCTGTCACGCCCATTGACAACATAAGCACAGACGTTAGGCATTTTAATACGGATTATGGCGTCGTTAATTTGTTCGCTTTCAAATAACTTTATAATGCACTCCTTTACTTGATTAGTTGAACTCTATAATAATCTTGGATTAAATAGAAGTAAATCAGAAAATAATGGATCAAATTCTTTTATAAAAGCTGAAAATGTGCGAAAATGTAATTAGTAAAGGGCATGCTACGTAATAAATATCTAATCTAATAAGGACGTGAATCATTTGTTAATACATCAGCCTAAATTATGGAGTGTAATGCTCCGTTTATTGTTAACCGCGGTTGGTCAATTTAGCTTAATTTATTTATGGATGTTGATTCCAGGTCAAGAGGCCATTGCTTATTTCTTACTCTTAATTTTAATGTCAGCCCCCGTGGGAACAATAATTAATCTCATGTTAAAGAAATGGATTTTTCAGTTAATGAATGATTCAGATTCATTTGCTTTAAAAATAGCGTACCCCTTTATAATTATTATTGGTCTATTTATCACTGTTATTGTCATAACAAACTTGAACATTTTTGATTTATTCTTTCTTTTGATTTTTGTCTTTGTATTGTCGCTACCCTTATTATTACTTGAAATGCTATTCTATATAATAAGAAATTGGACTCAATTAAAAGAGTAGATAGAGTCAGTATGTTAATAAAACGATCTCTTATTACTGATGTAAAGATTGCAACAACTTGAGGAGTGAAAAAGGAACTGAAAACTGTCTGGGAAAAGAATTAAAGGATACAGATTAGTTTTTGTAATGAAATTTAAGTTCTAATTGACAAAAATAAAAAGATATTATATTATAATATCATTAAAATAAACACATTGAAGTGAAAAGTAAACTAATTTAACTATAAAGAGAGCTCTTAGATGGTGGGAATGAGTAAGTGGAAATTAGTTGAAAATGGTCACAGAGTGGTCTTTCTGAATGCTAACGCAATAAGAAAGAACGGACGCATCCGTTAAACGTGCTTCAGTATACGTTATATCAATGAAAACGTGTATTGAATAAGGTTATTTCAGCGATGAAATAATAAATTAAGGTGGTAACACGAAGTAAACTCTCGTCCTTTTCGGATGGGGGTTTTATTTTGTTATGATGAATTGTAAAATTAAGTGCGACAAATAAAGAAACCCATAACAGGTTCGTGTAAAATGTTAGTAATGACAAAAACATAAACACGGAGGTCTGTTATGAGCTACAC
>NZ_JBGQQX010000042.1:0-20162 GCF_045528525.1 Ruoffia sp. FAM 26255
GTCAGTGCGTTCGACTTGCATGTATTAGGCACGCCGCCAGCGTTCGTCCTGAGCCAGGATCAAACTCTCATAATTGATTGTTTGAGCTTTTGCTCATTACTATTCTAGCTTTGTTGACCTTTTTTAACTGGTGGTCGTCCAGCGAAATTGTTTGGTTGTCTGTTCCGTAGAACAGATCCCCTTACACATTTGGTGTGTTTATCTTTGTTCAGTTTTCAATGAGCTTTCGTTGCGGTTGTGATGCAACTTTATTAGTATAGCACGTTTATGAAGTCAAAGTCAATAACTTTTTAAAAGTATTTATTTGATTTCTCGTGCTCGTTGTCTGCTAAGACAACTTTTAAATAATACCATGTGCGCCATAACAATGTCAATAACTAATTAAAGTTTTTTGAATTTCTTATGCGTTTTTGGTTTTCTTTGTAACCGCTACAAACATTACTGTAACGACTTATATAATGTTAACACTGCATTTACAATCTGTCAATAGTTTTGTAAATTATTTGTAAATTTAATGTAAACATTCTTTGCTGTTAGATATTAGTTACTTTGTCTCGTAACAGCAAGAACTAATATAGCATGAAATTCAGCTATAGGTCAACCTTTTTTTAGCATTTATCTATTATTTTCTACTTTACGTAAATTTAATAATGGAATTGGCTTTTTTTCTTGTATATATCATTAGGAGGTTTTTATATGATGTATATTTTTCAGTTTGTTATCGGTAGTTGTCTTGGATCCTTTGCTTATTGCTTTGCTTTTGATTGGGTACACCAGCAAATCTGTTTAACTCGTCGCTCTACTTGTGATCATTGCTCTACTACACTTAAAGCTTTTGATTTGATTCCAATCGTTTCTCAAGTCTTAAGTCGATTTAGGTGTCGCTACTGCCAGAAGCCAACGAGTTCCTTCTATATAATAGTCGAAGTCATGAGTGGCCTTTTGTTCGTATGGACTAGCTTTGTGTTTAAGGAGTATCACATCTACTTTATCATGGCCTTTGCTTTAGTAAGTTTATTAATGATCTACTGTGATATACATGCCATGATGGTTCCTGATATGCTTCAGTTAATACTTTTATGTCTTGTTTTGTATATTGTATATGTAAGTGAGCTTGATTTTGGCAATCAATTATTGCTTGCGCTAGCAACTTTTAGTTCTTTCTTCGTCTTTAACACACTAAGGCCTGCTTCTATTGGAGGGGCAGATATTAAAGTCTTTACGATTCTTTCATTATGTATCCCTGTTTCTCTATTCCCTATGTTTTTGTTCATTACTTCCGCTACCGCCCTATTTTATTTCTTATTTGGTTACTTATTTAGATTTAAGTCCACAGGCGCTTTACCATTTTTCCCATTTATATTTTTTGGTCTGTATTGCATCCTCTCGATCTAGAATATGAATACAAAAACGCCCGCTCACTAATTTAACTCAGTGAGCGGGCGTTTGCATATGAAGATATTTAATTATTTAAATGAAGACTTAGCGTCTTTCTCTTCTTTTTCCGCTTCAGCTTTTTCAGCTTCGGCTTTTTCTTTCGCAATTCTTTCTTCTTCTAAAATTCGTTCGATATCTTCAGAAGTTGATGTTTCAAGTGAACGGTAACGGTTCATACCAGTGCCGGCAGGAATTAGTTTACCGATAATAACGTTCTCTTTCAATCCAATCAATTCGTCACGATCTCCACGAATAGCAGCGTCAGTTAAGACACGTGTCGTTTCTTGGAATGATGCAGCTGAGATAAATGAATTTGTCTCTAGAGCTGCTTTTGTAATTCCTAGTAAAACTGGACGTGCAGTTGCAGGAACTTCTCCTGCTTTGATTGCCGCTTCGTTGGCTTTAGAGAAGTCAGCGATATCTAATAATGCACCTGGCAAGATATCTGTAGAAGCTGGGTCCATAACACGTACTTTACGAAGCATTTGGCGAACCATTACTTCCACGTGTTTATCTCCGATTTCTACCCCTTGTCCACGGTAAACATTTTGTACTTCATGTAATAGATAGTTTTCAACAGTGATAACATCAGTTACACGTAGTAATTCTTTCGGATCAATTGAACCTTCTGTTAAGGCTTGACCACGTTCTACAGTTTCTCCAACAGTAACTTTAAGTCTTGATTGGAATGGCACGTTATATGTACGTGTATCTGTAATACCACGAACAGTAATATCTTTAGTACGATCTGAAGCTTTCTCTTCGATTGCTTCAATCTCTCCAGCCACTTCTGTGATTTGAGCTAACCCTTTAGGGTTACGTGCTTCAAAGATCTCTTGGATACGAGGAAGACCTTGAGTGATATCTCCACCACCGGCAACCCCACCCGTATGGAATGTACGCATTGTTAATTGTGTACCAGGCTCACCAATTGATTGGGCAGCGATTGTACCAACTGCTTCACCAACTTCAACTTCGTCTCCAGTCGCTAAGTTACGTCCATAACAGTGTTTACATACACCATGAATCGTATCACAAGTGAATACTGAGCGAATCGTTACTTCTTCGATACCAGCAGCAATAATTTGTTGCGCGATATCTTCTGTAATTAATTCGTTATTAGAGATAATAACTTCATTTGTTTCTGGGTGACGTAAAGTTTTTTGTAAGTAACGACCGATTAGACGTTCTTCTAGTGATTCAATGACACTATTTCCATCTTTAATCGCTCTAATTACTAAACCTTTGTCTGTTCCACAGTCATCTTCACGAACGATAACATCTTGTGCCACATCAACTAAACGACGTGTTAAGTAACCTGAATCGGCTGTCTTCAAGGCAGTATCGGTCATACCTTTACGAGCCCCATGGGTAGAGATAAACATTTCTTGTACGTTTAATCCCTCACGGAAGTTCGATGTGATCGGTAACTCGATAATCTTACCACTTGGAGCCGCCATGTTACCACGCATACCAGCTAACTGAGTGAAGTTAGAGATATTACCACGGGCACCAGAGTCAGACATCATGTTAATTGGGTTAAGACGTGGAAGTTTTTCAACCAGTTCGTTTTGAATTTGGTCTTTCGCACGTTCCCAAGTACGGATAACATTATTATAACGCTCATCTTCAGTGATTAAACCACGGCGATATTGCTTAGTGATTTTCTCAACGCGGTCATGAGCATCTGTAATGATTCCTTCTTTAGTATCTAAGTTAATAACGTCCGCAACCCCAACAGTAATACCTGATCGAGTTGAGTATTTATAACCTAAGTCTTTCATCTTATCAAGCATGATAGATGTTTCAGTAACTTGATAACGTTTGAACACTTCTGCGATCACGTTACCTAAATGTTTTTTCTTGAATGGAGGAACTAAGTCCATTTCTTTAATCGCTTCTTTGACATCTACTCCATGCTCGATGAAGTATTTATCAGGTGTGCGTTCAATTAAGTTTTCAGTTGTTGGCTCGTTTAAGTATGGGAACTCTTCTGGCATGATTTGGTTAATAATCACTTTACCAACAGTCGTTACCATTAAACGTTCTTTTTGCCAATCTGTAAATGGTTTTCCTTCTAATGAAGCTGCAGGAATGGCAATACGTGAATGTAAGTGTACATATCCGTTTTGGTAAGCTAATTCAACTTCACTTACAGAAGAGAACACCGTACCTTCTCCGATACGTCCTTCTTCTTCTAATGTTAAGTAGTAGTTACCTAAAACCATATCTTGTGATGGTGTAACAACTGGTTTACCATCTTTAGGGTTCAGGATATGTTGTGCAGCTAACATTAATAGTCTTGCTTCTGCTTGAGCTTCTTCAGATAACGGAACGTGAACAGCCATTTGGTCACCATCGAAGTCGGCGTTATAAGCTTCACACACTAATGGGTGAAGACGAATCGCTTTACCTTCAACGATTACTGGTTCGAAAGCTTGAATACCTAAACGGTGAAGCGTAGGTGCTCTGTTTAATAGAACCGGGTGTTCTTTAATTACATCTTCAATGACTGGCCAAATTGCGTCATCTTGAGTTTCAATCATTTTTTTCGCGTTTTTAATATTTCCTGCGATATCACGTTCAACTAATTCTTTCATTACAAATGGTTTGAATAATTCAATAGCCATTTCTTTTGGTAATCCACATTGGTACATTTTTAATGATGGTCCAACGACGATTACTGAACGTCCAGAATAGTCCACACGTTTACCAAGTAAGTTTTGACGGAAACGCCCTTGCTTACCTTTTAACATATGTGATAGTGATTTCAATGGGCGGTTACCCGGACCAGTTACAGCACGACCACGACGACCGTTATCAACTAATGAGTCAACGGCTTCTTGTAGCATACGTTTCTCATTTTGAACGATGATGTTTGGTGCTCCAAGATCTAATAAACGTTTTAGACGGTTGTTACGGTTAATAACACGACGGTATAAATCGTTTAAGTCACTTGTTGCAAAACGTCCACCTTCAAGTTGTACCATTGGACGTAATTCTGGTGGAATTACTGGTAGTGCGTCCATAATCATCCAAGTTGGATCGTTACCTGATTCTAAGAATGAGTCTAGAATATCAAGACGACGAATCGCACGCGTACGTTTTTGTCCAGTCGCTGTTTTTAGCGTCTCTTTTAATTCTGCTACTTCTGCTTCGATATCAACAGCTGCTAATAAGTCACCGATTGCTTCGGCTCCCATTTTAGCTTTAAATCGATTACCGAATTCACGGCGTTTTTCACGGTATTCTGTCTCAGTTAATAGTGATTTAACTTCTAAAGGTGTATCACCTGATTCAATCACGATATAAGAAGCAAAGTAAATAACTTCTTCTAATAAACGTGGACTTAAATCAAGGATAAGCCCCATGCGACTTGGAATTCCTTTGAAATACCATACGTGAGTTACTGGAGCGGCTAATTCAATATGCCCCATGCGTTCACGACGTACTTTAGAACGTGTAACTTCTACACCACAACGTTCACAAACACGACCTTTATAGCGAATACGTTTGTACTTACCACACGCACATTCCCAGTCTTTTGACGGACCAAAAATACGCTCACAGAATAAGCCATCTTTTTCTGGTTTTAATGTACGGTAATTAATTGTTTCTGGCTTTTTAACTTCACCGTATGACCAACTACGGATTTTCTCTGGGGATGCTAAACCAATCTGCATTGATTCAAAAGTATTAACATCTATCAAAGGGCCAACCTCCTTATAAAATTGCCGATAGTCGACAGAGCCACTCGTTTAAAGAGTGGTCCTCTTATCAATCTATCCTGTTATACTAACTTTTAATTATTTATCAGTGTTTTTCTCTACAGCTTCGCTTGCAGCAACTGGTTTATTAACTGCTTGTTGTTGACTTGCTTGCTTTTGATCTTCTTTGTATTTTTCTAAGGCGTTAAAGTTAATGATATCGTCATCTTCTTCATCGTCTTGTAAGTCGATCTCTTTGTGTTCTGAATCAAGTACTTGTAAGTCTAATCCTAGTGATTGTAATTCTTTGACTAATACTCGGAATGATTCAGGCACTCCTGGTTTTGGAATTGGCTCACCTTTTACAATGGCTTCATAAGTCTTCACACGTCCTACAACGTCATCTGACTTGTAAGTTAGAATCTCTTGTAATGTGTAAGCTGCACCATAAGCTTCAAGGGCCCAAACCTCCATCTCACCAAAACGTTGTCCACCAAATTGTGCTTTACCACCTAATGGTTGTTGCGTTACTAATGAGTAAGGTCCAGTTGAACGAGCATGGATCTTGTCGTCAACCATGTGTCCTAATTTAAGCATGTACATAACACCAACCGATACTTTACGGTCAAATGGTTCCCCTGTTCGACCATCATATAAAGTAGTCTTAGCATCGTTTGCTAAACCAGCTTCTTTGATTGTCTCCCAAACGTCTTCTTCACTTGCACCATCGAATACTGGTGTAGAGATATTAATACCCATCTCACGAGCAGCCATTCCAAGGTGAAGTTCGAATACTTGTCCGATGTTCATACGTGAAGGTACCCCTAATGGGTTCAGCATAATGTCCACTGGTGTTCCATCAGGTAAGAATGGCATATCTTCTTCAGGCACGATTAAAGAGACAACCCCTTTATTACCGTGACGTCCGGCCATTTTATCTCCTTCACTAATTTTACGTTTTTGTACAATGTAAACACGTACTAACATGTTTACTCCTGGTGATAATTCGTCTCCGTTTTCACGCGTAAAGATCTTCACGTCATGAACGATTCCGCCTCCACCATGTGGTACACGTAGTGATGTATCGCGGACTTCACGTGCTTTCTCACCGAAGATTGCATGTAATAGGCGTTCTTCTGCAGATAATTCTGTTACACCTTTAGGTGTTACTTTACCTACTAAAATGTCCCCATCACGGACTTCAGCACCGATAGCAATGATTCCGTCTTTGTCTAGATATTTAAGTGCGTCTTCCCCAACGTTCGGGATTTCGCGTGTAATTTCTTCAGGTCCTAACTTAGTATCACGAGCTTCTGATTCATATTCTTTAATATGAATTGAAGTATATACGTCATCTTTAACAAGTCGTTCTGACATGATGATCGCATCCTCGTAGTTATATCCATCCCAAGTCATGAAGGCTACTAATGGGTTTTGACCTAAGGCCATTTCTCCATTTTCCATTGAAGGTCCATCCGCTAAGATATCTCCTTTAGCAACAGTTTCACCTGATTCAATAATTGGTCGTTGATTATAACATGTACCAGCATTCGAACGAGCAAATTTAGTTAAACGGTAATCATCGAATGATCCATCTTCCAATTTAACGCGAATACGGTCTGCATCTACATAAGTAACTGTACCAGGACGTTTACATAATAATGCTGCTCCTGAGTCATGTGCTGCTTGATATTCCATACCAGTACCAATATATGGTGCTTTAGGATTAATCAATGGAACAGCTTGACGTTGCATGTTCGCTCCCATTAGGGCACGGTTCGAGTCATCGTTTTCCAAGAAAGGAATTGATGCCGTCGCAACTGATACAACCTGTTTAGGCGATACATCCATGAAATCGACTTGTTCTCTTGGAACTTCGATATTCTCAGACTTGTAACGAGCCATAACAGTTTCGTTTGTAAATGTTCCATCTTCATTCAGTAATGAGTTTGCTTGCGCAACGATATATAAATCTTCCTCATCTGCTGATAAATAATGGATTTCTTCAGTTGCACGGTTTGTTTCACGGTCAACTTTACGGAATGGCGTTTCAATGAAGCCAAACTCGTTGATTTTCGCATAAGTTGCGAGTGAGTTAATTAACCCAATGTTTGGTCCCTCCGGTGTCTCAATTGGACACATACGACCGTAGTGAGAGTAATGCACGTCACGTACCTCGTATCCAGCACGGTCACGGGTTAATCCCCCAGGTCCTAAGGCTGATAGACGACGTTTATGTGTTAACTCACCCAGTGGGTTTGATTGGTCCATGAATTGAGATAGTTGAGATGAACCAAAGAATTCTTTGATTGCAGCAACTACAGGACGAATGTTAATTAATTGTTGTGGTGTCATTGACGATGTATCTTGTAGTGACATACGTTCACGAACAACACGTTCCATACGGGATAATCCGATACGGAATTGGTTTTGTAATAATTCCCCTACTGAACGAATACGACGGTTACCTAAGTGGTCAATGTCGTCTGTTCCACCAATACCATAGTCTAGGAATAAGTAATAGTTAATTGAAGCAATGATATCTGCTGGTGTTAAGCTCTTAACTTCTTCAGTCAGATGACCATTACCAATAATATTAATAATTTGTTCTGGATCTTCTGGTGAATAAACACGAACAACTTGTACATCGATTGGTTCTGCAACAACTGCTTCTGGAGCAGGGTGTAACGTCACCATGTTTAAGCCTTTATCTAAATAAGGAACTAATTTTTCAATGTCATCTTGCTCTAGTTTAGTACCTTCAGTGAACAATACTTCTCCAGTTTCAGGATCCGCTAAAGTTTCAGCTAATGTTAAGCCTAATAAACGGTATCTTAAGTGAAGTTTTTTGTTGATCTTGTAGCGTCCAACAGGCGCTAAGTCATAACGGCGTGGGTCAAAGAAACGAGCTGTTAATAAGTTTCTTGCACTTTCCGCAGTTTTTGGCTCACCTGGACGTAGACGTTCGTACACATCTTTAAGTGCTTCTTCCACACGAGTGTCAGCAACGTTTTTATGTACGTCTTTGTCGATGGTTGTGTTTAATAATTCTGATTCAGTTAAGATATCATAGATTTCTTCATCTGATCCGAATCCTAAAGCACGAACTAATTCTGTTAATGGTAATTTACGTGTACGGTCAATACGTACATACGCAACACCTTTAGCATCCGTTTCAAATTCTAACCATGCACCACGGTTTGGAATGACTGTTGATGTAAATGTGTGACGGTTTTTCTTATCTAGGCGATCATGGAAATATACACTCGGCGAACGTACTAATTGAGAAACGATAACACGTTCCGCTCCATTAATAATGAATGTTCCCATTTCTGTCATCATTGGGAAGTCCCCAAAGAAAACAACTTGTTCTTTTACTTCATTTGTCTCACGATTCACTAAACGTAATTTTACGTAAATTGGCTGAGAAAAGTTTGCATCATGACTTCTTGCTTCGTCGACGTTATATTTCGCTTCTCTAAATTCATAGTCTACAAAATGTAACTCTAAGTTTTCTGTGTGGTCAACGATTGGTGAGATATCCTCAAACATAATTTTTAACCCATCCTCAAGGAACCACTGATATGAATCAGTTTGGATTTCGATTAAGTTTGGTGATTCTAGTACTTCGTTAATACGTGAATAACTACGACGCTCTGCTTTTTTACCATATTTCACAATATGATGATTACTCAAGCTCTTCACCCCTTATAAATTTTAGAACTAAGTTAGATATTACAGAATTGTTACAAGTATTAACATTGCGTTACACTTGCTTTTTTTACTCAATTTTGGGCAAAAAAATAACAAAGGATTGTGGACTCTTGGAAAAAGCGACTCAATCTTTTGTTTTATTCTGGCGAAAACACCGACTGGACAATATTTCAGCGGTGATCTCTTCATCTATACCTATTCTTTGCGTTTATCTATATTACTAGAACTTTAGTCCTATGTCAATACTTTTTGTCTTATTTATCATTAACACGCTTACTTACAACTCGTTTCGAATTTTTTGGTGGAAACAATACAAAGAAGAGTAAGTTAAACTCACTCTTCTTAGCTTATTTAATGTTCGCATGTCTACTATTTTTTAGCTAGTCTTTGTTTTAACCGCTCCACCCATGTATCTGCCTTCACTACTCGTGTAGTATCATCTACGTTAAAATGTTTCTTGTTGTCTTTCTTATTGTTATCTCGACTTTCTTTCACTATTGCCTGTTGCGTTTGTATAACCGCTCGTCGATGTGCATCATGGACACTATTGAAACTCATAACAGCAAACCTCCTATTATGTTGTCTTTGCATCTTTGTCAGGTTGATTGGCACTGTAACGGAACTACTACCTTACCCTTAATATAATTATATCATGATTAAAATGACACTCCAATATTAGGCTGTATCGTCATATTTTATATTTTTTACATGATTTTCTCACTCGTTAATATCCAGTAACCTTTATCTTGCTTTACTTTCTCAGCATTACCAAAAATATCTTCCATATGTTTATATAAAGATGGTGCTCCTTGTTTCTTCTGGATGACGACCCATAAGGAGCCTCCTGGTTTCAATTGCTTGTAGCTATGGGTAATAAACTGATGAACCGTCTGTTTTCCTGCTCTAATCGGTGGGTTGGTTAGAACATAATCGAAAACCTCTCCGTTCAGATCGACTGATGTCGCATCATCTAGTAACCATTGAATCGTCCCAACTTGATTCAATGAGCTATTTCTCTGGGCAAGGTGATAGGCTCGCTCGTTTAATTCCACAGCGGTAATCGAGGCTTGAGGAAATGCTTTAGCTAAGGTTATAACGATTGGTCCATAACCACTACCTAATTCTAAAATTTTTTGACCTTCAAGGACTTGTTTCTCTTCCATAAACGTCTCTACTAAACGCTGTGATCCATAGTCTACGCGGTCTTTTGAGAACACACCGCTATCGGTAATCAATTTAAGATTGAACCCATTTACTACAGTATCTAGTTGCTTTTCTTGATGTTGACTTTGGGGATTATTAGAAAAATATTGTTCATTCATATGCTTCACCTCTTTATATACTTAGCAATATCATATCACTTTATTTTGATTCATGTTAAACTATAGCTAGAAAATAATCTAAAAATTATTGGAGGATATTAAATGGTTAAGTTATTTGTCTCGGATATGGATGGGACGCTTCTCAATGAAGAACACGTGGTTTCTGAAAGAAATGCGAAAGCAATTAAGGCGCTACAACAAGCAGGCATCGAATTTGTGATCGCTACTGGGCGTGCCTACAATTCAGCAAGACCAATGTTAGATGCTCATAAAATCAACTGTAAAATGATTAACTTAAATGGGGCCGCCGTCTACAACTTAGATGGTGACATCGAAACAAAAATCCCGTTAGAAATTGATACTGTTAAAGAAATGCTGAACTACCTAGAAGAAACTAAAACGGCTTATTCAGTCATGACGGATAAATACTTCTATGTAGGAGATAAAGAAGCTTTCGTTAATCGTGTGAAGGGAATGCTTCGCAAATTAGAAATCGAGAAATATACCAATATCGAAACAGACGATGCTTATTCCAGTGATGCGCAGTTCATTCATGAACTTGCTTACATTAAAGATATGAGTGAGTTTAGTTATACAGATGATACCACTGCTCTAAAATTTATGATTTTCGGCGAACCCTCTGATAGCAAGTTGCCTAACTTCCTTAAAACTTTTGAAGGCTATGAAGATTTAGACATTACGTCTTCGGGACCAGATAACTTAGAAGTCACACATTCAAAAGCTCAAAAAGGGTTTGCAGTTGCTGAGTATGCAGCTTCTCGCGGTATTGCTATGGAAGACGTTGCGACTATCGGGGACTCATTAAATGATCGCTCGATGTTACAAATGGCAGGACATAGTTATGCCATGGATAATGCGTCACCAGAAGTGAAAGAAATGGCTAAGTTTATAGCTCCTTCACACCGGGAAGACGGCGTTGCTGTTGTCATCGAAGAAATTTTAAACCAATTATAAAACTTTGACAAGCAGTATAACACCCGTTATATTGCTTGTTTTTTATTAAAGGAGAGAATTAACATGCCTGACTCAAAAGACACTATCTATTATCAAGAAGGTCCACGTTGTGTTTTATTATTACACGGCTTTGTCGGAAGCATTCAAGAAATTGGACGAACGGCTAGAGCCCTTCGCAAGGCTGGTTACAGTGTCTATGCTTTTAACCTAGCAGGACATGGGACAAAACCTGTGGGCGATTTATTCGAGGTCCATCCTAATGAATGGATTCAGCAAGTTGATGAAGCGATTCAGTTCTTAGAAGATGAGGGTTATGAGCAAATTGCAATTATGGGGCTGTCTCTAGGAGGAATATTAGCTTTGAATGCCGCTCAAAAGTACCCAAATCACTTCACCGCAATTGGCGCCTTCAACAGTCCATGTATTAATGGCCTAGACCCAACACCTATTCGAAGATACATCACAAGCTCCATCCGCCGAATTCTTTCACATAGAAAATGGTCCGATGAAGATATTCAACAGGAAGTTGAAAGCTTGACCCCATTAATGAATCAGCAAATCGAGCAAATTGATGAGTTAATTATTGGTGTTCGTGATAACTTACCGAAAGTTACGACACCTACTTACATTGCTAAATCAATTCAAGATGAGCTGATTGATCCTAAGACGCAAGATGATATTGCGAGTAAATTAACTCACGCAACGGTTCACCTTGATAGTTTCCAAGATGGTCGCCATGTCATAACGACTAGCCCTGCTTTTCGTGACTTTCAAGCAGCCTTAATTGACTACCTTGATCAACTTGCTTGGTCATAAAAAAGCCTGAAGAACTCACATCTAGTATGAGTTCTTCAGGTTTTTATCATTTATAAAGTTTGAATGACATATTAGTCTTCTTTTACGAAGTCATTCACTAATGCAGAGAATTCAAGTGATTTCTCAATTTGTACCCAGTGACCACATTTTCCGAAGATATGTAAATCAGAGTTTTCAAGTAGATTGATTAATCGATATGAGTTTTCTACTGGAACAACTTTATCTTCACGTCCATGAACTAATAAAGTTTTATGTTTGATTTTCTTAATTTCTTCGTCTGGGAACGATAAGTTATCCGCAGAGCTTTGGCGTGGATGTGGGAACATTGAACTGAATGCTTCATGGAAGCCAGGCTCTTGACTTGCTTCATGACGAACAGTAATTAATTCTTCAGTCGCAAATTTTTTGTCATAAGCGAATAAATCAATTAACTCAGCCATATGTTCTCTTGTTCCTTTGTAACCCCAAACTTCGTTCAGTCCGTATGGCATATCCATTTCAACACCCATGGCACCCATTGTGATAATTTTGTTAACACGGTCTGGTGCTTTAAGTGCAACTGAAATAGCTAGAGATCCACCGAATGAGTTCCCAACTAAGTTAGCTTTCTCAATATCTAAGGCATCTAGGAAATCTAAGATTTGTTGTGTCCATAACTCAATACCGAAATCTACCTCATCACCTGTTGGCTTATCAGAATAACCGAAACCTACCATATCTAATGCGTATGCATGGTTATCTACGCCAACTTCTGGCAATACTAAACGCCAGTTAGCATAAGCTGATACACCTGGACCTGATCCGTGGATAAATACTAATGGAACGCCACCGTTATTCTCTCCAACTTCAAGATAGTTCGTTGTAAATTCACCTGTTTTAACGCTTTTTCCAATTTCTGGTCTACTCATTAAAATTTCCTCCTTATATATTCGCTTGCATCACATCTACATGTTCCATTATAAGAGATAGGGCTTTCACTTTCAGCTTATCGTCTCACATAACGAAACTGTTTTAATTTATAATAAAAGGTGGATGTAACATCCACCTCTATTTTTTTACTGTCTTACTCTTCTATATCAAAATTGAATGTATTGTACAGATTGTCTTCTCGCTCTGCAGAAAGATGCGAAATGAATCCTTCTTTATCAAGCGATGTTTTAATTGGGTTATAGTAGCAGTTCAACGCATCTGTTTCATCTTTAATACGTGGTGTACCGTAACGGAAGTATGTTTCTGGTAATTCTCCACCATACCAAATGATTGCTTTAGCAGCATCTTCTGGAGCCCATTCAACTGTTTCCCAATCTGGATCAAAGATTAAGTATCCAGAATCTCCGAATAGCTCAATACGGTTTCCACCTGGTTCAATAATGTACATACATAGTGCTTGAGATACCCCGTGTTTTAATGGTCCAGCTTCAATTGGAATACCATGTTCGATACATAATTCTGATAAGTCATTTAAATGTTGAGGAATTCCGTACCAGTAAGCCAAGTGGTGGAAACGTCCACTACCTCCGAGCTCATCTCCCATTAATGCAACCTCATGCACTAGTGGTGATACTGATAACCATGTCGCAAAGAATTCGCCATCTTCATTTAATACACCTTCACGAATGTTGAATCCTAATAAATCACGGTAGAATTCTGCGTTCTTCTGAACGTTTGCTGGATTCGTTAATAAGTTAACATGATCAATACGACGAACTGGCACCCCACGAGCTGGTTTACGTTGCGCACGGTTATTTAAACTTGAAGCAATTCTCTCTGGTGCTTTGAATTTCTCAACTTCCCAGAATAATTCAAGTACGTGCCCATCTAAATCTTTAAAGCGATATGATGTTCCGTATCCATAGTTATCTGTACGTTCTTCTACTTCAACGCCAGCTTCTTTTAGTGCTGCTACACGACGGTCTAAGGCAGGTTTTGAACTTGTACGGAATGCTGAGAATCCCATTCCAGCTTCTTTAGCTTTAGTTAAAATTAATGAGTATAAGTAAACATCTTCATATGCACGTAAGTAGATCGAGTCACCTTGCTCATGAACGATTGTCATTCCTAATACTTTAGTAAAGAATTCTAGCGAGTCTCTAAGTACTGGTGTAAATAATTCTGTAAAGGCTAATTGATGCGTATCGAAAATTGGTTCCGTCATTTGGTTTGTCATAATAAATTTCTCCTTTTTATTTTTAATATTATTTTACGTCCACTTTTATTGTTGGTAATGTTGTGTAGTTAATCTCTATAACATCACCGGGTTCTATCAAGACTGCTGAGGTCATTCCACCAGTCATGATTGGTTCACCTTTTTTCACTATCTGACCTTGCTCACCAAGCATGTTAGCCAATTCTACGATGGATTCTGCTGGGTGGTTTAGAACATTTTTTCCTGAGCCTGTTGCGATAACGCTTCCATTTTTTACTATTTCAACTTTTTCTTTTGCTAAATCTAATTGATCACTTTGAATCTTCTGCTTTGAGAAGATATAACCTTTTGCCGATGAATTGTCTGCAATCACATCACTCAACTTGAAATCGAAGTCTTTATAGCGGCTGTCAATAATTTCAACTGCACTGAAGACATAAGCAATATTATTTAATACATCTTCACGCGTCACGCCGGGTCCTTTTATATCTTCAGCTAATACAATGCCTATTTCAGGTTCAATCTTTGGATGAATATAATTTGAATGTACTATGACATCCTCTACTTTCATCGAATCAAATATATAGCCATAGATTGGTGTATCGACATTCATTTGCTCCCATTTCGCTTTTGAGGTCAATCCCATTTTCGGGGCGATCACTTTATGACCGTCGATCCGTTTAATTTGAATAAGAGCCTCTTGAATGTGATAAGCTTGTTCAACTGTTAAATCTGGATAGCGTTCCTTTGTAAAACGTTCGATGGCAACTTTGTTCTCTTCGGCGTTCACTAATTCAGATGCAATATCGTGAATCAACTCATTATCCATATACCTCCCCTACTTCTGCTCCTTAGCGAGCTGGCTAGCAACATCAACAATCATATCTTCTTGTCCACCTACCACTCCTATCTTTCCTAATTCATTTAGAATATCTCTTGAATCTACACCGAATTTTTCGGCTGCTCGTTGAGCGAATAGTCTGAAACTTGAGTACACACCTGCGTATCCAAGCATTAAGCTATCGCTGTCGATGATCTGTTCAGTCTCGATTAATGGGGCTACTAAGTCTTGAGCGACATCCATCATTTTGTATAAGTCGACCCCGGTGTTATAACCTAATTTATCTAGTACGGCGACTAAGACCTCTGTCTGTGTATTTCCAGCTCCAGCTCCCATTGCACGCGCACTTCCATCAATAAATGTAGCACCTGCTTCAATTGCTGCTAAAGTATTAGCAACAGCGAGTCCAAGATTATTATGGGCATGGAAACCAACTTTTACATCCAGATTGTTAACGAGTAATTCAATTCGTTCTGTCACTTGATGAGGGAGTAAAGCTCCAGCTGAGTCTGTTACATAGACGACATCGGCACCATAGCTTTCCATAAGTTTTGCTTGTTCAAGTAATTTTTCGGCAGAGGCCATATGAGCCATCATAAGAAAACCGACAACTTCCATGTTCAATTCGTTTTTAGCGTAGCGAATATGTTGAGCTGAAACGTCTGCTTCTGTCGAGTGAGTTGCGACCCGAACCATGTCTGCTCCCGCTTCTTTTGCTTCTTTTAAATCTTCAACGGTTCCAATCCCCGGTAGTAGCAGAACTGCAATCTTTGAAAAGTCCGAAACTTCTTTGGCTGCTTTAATTAAGTTAATGTCTCGTTCTTTTGAAAAACCGTATTGTACTGAAGATCCACCAACACCGTCACCGTGTGAGACTTCAATGTATGGTACTTTTGCTTCATTCAATCCTTTAACGATTGATACGACTTGCTCTGTTGTATATTGATGTCGTACAACGTGAGATCCGTCACGTAGCGCAACTTCAACTAATGTTAAATCTTTACTCATCCTAGGCACCTCCAGTAGCTTCTTGATTCATTTTCTTAGCGAATGCCTCAGCAAGTCCAACCGCTGAAGCGGTCATAATATCTAAATTTCCTGAGTAGACTGGCAAGTAATCGCCTGCGCCTTCTACTTCTACGAAAAGTGTAATTTGATTGTCGTCAAAAATTGGGTCAGTACGTAAACGATACCCTGGCACAATGGCTTGGATTTCTTTCTCACGTCCCCTAGTGGCTTTTACAATTTTCTCTTCGTCTAATTGGTCTTCTTCAACAATTGCATAAATTGTATCGCGCATTAAGATGGGTGGTTCCGCCGGGTTTAGGATAATAATGGCTTTCCCTTTATCTGCGCCCCCTACTTCCTCTAATGCTTTCGATGTTGTCTCAGTAAACTCGTCAATATTTGCACGTGTTCCTGGCCCTGCTGAAGCACTCGAAATCGTTGCGACAATTTCTGCGTATTTTACTGAAGCGACATCATTAATCGCCGCTACAAGTGGTGTCGTTGCTTGCCCCCCACAAGTAATTAAGTTGACATTTGTTTTGTCTAAATGGTCATTAATATTTACCGTTGGAGATGTAAATGGTCCAATGGCTGCAGGTGTTAAGTCAAACATTTGTATACCTAATTCTTGGGCTACTTGGTTGTTATACTCATGAGCTTTTGCTGAGGTAGCATCGAATAACATCTTTGGTTTGTTCTCGACATCTTTTAACCCATCAATCCCTGTCGAAATTGTAGTTAATCCGTTTTCGGCTGCCATCTTCATTCCACGAGATTCAGCATCGATTCCTATCATATAGGTTGGATTAAGCAGATCATTTCGAAGAAGTTTCATCATCAAGTCAGATCCGATATTTCCAGAACCGATAATTCCTACGTCAATTTTCTTAGTCATATTCTTACTCCTTTTCTTCGAAGCGGATACTTACATCGCCTAAACCTTCAGTGAATTTACATGTAAATTGGTCTGACATTTCTGCACCAATGGCTGCGGATAAAGCTCCGGCTAGAATAACTTCGCCTGCTTTTAATTGAATATCAAAAGCGCTAAGCTTGTTAGCAAGCCATGCTACACAATAAGCTGAGTCTCCAAGAACTGCGGCTCCGTCTCCCTCATTTATGAGTTCATCATTTTTGAATAATTGCATCTTCACACCAATTCGGTCTAAATCTTCTGGTTTGAAGTGCTTGTCTCCTAATATATAGAAGGCTGATGATCCGTTGTCAGCAACTGTATCTTGCAGAGTGATCTTCCAGTCTTGTACCCGACTGTCGACAATTTCAATGGCTGCGACAATCGACTCAGTTGCATTTAAGACATCTTCAACACTGACATTCGGGCCAGTTAAATCTTCTTTTAATATGAAAGCTAACTCACCTTCAACGCGGGGTTGAAGAACTTGGTCTGAATAAATGACTGGTGTATCTTTTTCGATAACCATGTCTGATAGTAAATGTCCGTAGTCTGGTTCGTCGACTCCTAATGATTCTTGCATCGCTTTAGATGTCAGACCGATTTTCTTACCTATAATCGTTTTGCCTGCTTCTAATTGACGATCTACATTATAGAGTTGTACATAATATGCTTCATCTGTCGTTAAATTAGGTTCTAGTTTCGTCACTGGTTCAACGCCTTGATGATTTTCAAAGGCTGACCAGAGATGATTCGCTAGTGACTTAACTTTATCTGGATAGTTAGTCATCGATTTTTCACTCCTTGTCGTTTATCTGTAACCGCTTACTTCTCCTATAGTATATATCTAGATAACGCTTACTTCACATATGTGTTTCGTTATATGGAACAATTAAAAGTTGTTTTTTGTGATGAAAGCGTTATAATTGATATATACGCCTTTATAGGCAAATTTTATATTCTTGTTAATGATAACGCTATCATGAAAATGTTCCGATATATGAAACAAGGAAAGGAGTTCCCTTATTGACTAAGAATAAAAGTGATCAACTATCTTCTGTCACCAATGCTTTACGTATCTTAGAGCAGTTTTCTAATACACGAACAGTGGTATATGTGAGTCAGTTGGCTAAAGAGTTAGATTTATCAAAAAGTACCGTAAGTCGATTAGTTCGAACCTTAGAAAAAGAAAACTTTCTCGCCCGTGATCCCCAAAGTCAAGGTTACATGTTAGGTAATAAATTATTAACAATTGCTGGAATACTCGCAAACACCAATGAAATTTACCGCGAAGTCGGTCCGGTCTTAAGTGATATCGTCCAAAGAACAAATGAAAGTGCCCAGATTGCTGCAATCGATGGAACAGATGTCTTCTATATACATAAGATGAACGGCCCTTATTATTCAGATATCAATACACAAATAGGCATGAAGAATCCGGTACATGCAACCAGTACTGGTAAAGTGCTTCTCGCTTATTCAGATGAAGAAACAATTGAGAAGGCGATTAAGCTTCCACACTCTGCTTTTACAGAGCATACAATTACAAATCCAATTCAATTGAAGAAAGAATTATCAAAAGTTCGTAGCCAAGGGTATAGTTTTAGTGTGGGTGAATTAACTGAAGGTAATTATTCACTGGCTTTCCCCGTTTGGAATTATGAGAATGAAGTTGTCTGCGCCCTTTCTATTGTTGGTCCTTTAACTCGTATGAATAAAGATAAATTAAAAGACTATATGCGGATCTTACGTCAAGGTGCCCAAGAAGCTTCAGAAAGATTAGGCTATGATGGTTAAATAATAAAAAGTGACACAGTAATTGAGTAAGGTTCAATTACTGTGTCGCTTTTCGTATCTTATATAGTAGGAATTATCTTCTTGTACAAAAAAACCAGAGGTAAAAACCTCTGGTTTAGAGTGTATAAAGTTAAATAATCAAAGATTATTTTACTTCTACAGCTCCCCCAACTTCTTCGATTGCAGCTTTTAATGCTTCTGCATCTTCTTTAGATAATCCTTCTTTGATTACTTTTGGAGCGTTATCTACTAATTCTTTAGCTTCTTTAAGTCCTAAACCAGTTGCTTCACGAACTGCTTTGATAACTTTGATTTTAGCTGATCCAGCTGAAGTTAATTCAACGTCGAATTCAGTTTGTTCTTCAGCAGCAGCTTCACCAGCGCCACCAGCAGCAGCTACAGCTACAGGAGCAGCAGCAGATACACCGAATTCTTCTTCGATTGCTTCTACTAATTCGTTTAATTCTACAACAGTTGCTGATTTGATATCTTCAATAATTTGTTCAATGTTTAATGCCATGATTTGTTTCCTCCGTTTTATATGTGTTTTTTTATTTATTAATTATGCTACATTAAGCAGCGTCTTTTGCTTCACCAACAGCTTTAAGCGCATAAGCCATCTTGCGAGCAGGATTCATTTGTGATAATACTGAAGCTGTATTGCGCATTGGAGCTTCCAGTACAGATAGTAACATAGATAATAGACCTTCGCGACTTGGTAATTTAGATAATGTTTCGATTTCAGCTACTGTAGCTACAGCACCTTCAATTAATCCACCTTTGATTTCTAATTTTTCTAAATCTTTTGCGGCATCAACGATAATTTTAGCTGGAGCAACAACATCTTCAGAATGGAAAGCAATCGCAGTAGGACCAGCGAAAACTTCATCTAAACCTTCAATACCTGCGTCTGCAGCTGCTCTACGTAAGATTGTGTTTTTCACAACTTTCATTTTCACGCCTGCATCACGTAAGTTTTTACGTAATTCTGTTACTTCAGTAACGTTAAGACCTAGGTAATCGATAATTACAACACCTGCAGAACCTTTAAGTTCTTCAGTGATTTCTGCAACTTCGTTTTGTTTTTGTTCAAGAGTCACTTTTCTTTTTCCCAATTAGTTCACCTCCGTCATTTTGGTATAGAGAGTATTTATTGATTATTTTATCCAATAAAAAAACCCCCATGTCACCTTAGACATAGAGATACATTCCTGTTGTTTATCACTTAGGAACTTCCTCGGTAAGAAATTAAGGCATCTGCCACTTACTGTCTTCGGTCGTTTAACACATAGAGTATCTTAATGGATACCGACTGTGTTGTCAACACTTTTTATTAATGTTTTTAACTTTTTTTATTGAACCTCTGTTGTCAAATCAAATGCAACACTATTGTTATTCAAAAGACATACCCCATTAGACTTTTAGGTATAGGGTTTCCCCCATGGGGGAAATGTCGCTTTTCGATTCTTTTATAACTCAAGTCTTT
>NZ_JBGQQX010000043.1:0-19898 GCF_045528525.1 Ruoffia sp. FAM 26255
CAGGAAGTCCCGTTATGCTCGCTAAAGTCAGACGAGAGTGACGCGTCCCATTTTTAACGACTTGATAGGCATCATTGACGATACCACAACATTCACAGGCTTTAGGAACATACGTTAATGTGCCAAAATAAAACAAAGATAAGCGGCCTTTATAATGCTGTTCTTCAACACGGTCCATATCGATCGTGATATTTGGGTCTTTTAATTGAAAGGTTTTTTGGATAAAATGGTTCATGCGTAGATATTCTCCTTATGTTATTTGGTGGTACTTTTAATATAACGAATATCTGCGTCTTTTAGAAGACACAAAGATAGGGTTGATGACATTTTAATTTTTGTCATCAACCCTATTTATTGTAGAACCACAATTCCTTTATTGGAGCTAATGCTTCACTGACGTATAATAGCGTTAGTGAAGTATTTTTTATAAAGGAGCAGATTGGATGATGAAGTATTTGAAATATGTCGTAATCGTATCACTAAGTCTCACTGGCTTAAGTGGAGCTACACCTGTTTTTGCAGAAGACGTTAAGTCTTTAGCAGAAGAAGAAAATAGTGTTTTCGTTGATGCTATGCTTAACGAAGAAGTTTATTCAGTAGAGAAATTACATGAAACCTTTGGAGAGCCTAACTCAGAAGAAGAACTTGATGATTCTACTTCGCGTCAATTTTTCAATTTAGAAAGAGAAGATGAAGCGACAAGTTTAGAAGTGATCGCAGATATCTCAACTGAAGAAGACGAAGAAGTGATTAATCTGACATTTAACATCGATTTCGAAGATGTAGTATATGAAGATTCGGATGCTTTTTCCGATACCTACTCTGAATTAGTTGATTATGCTTTAGAGTTGTACAAAGAAGGAACCGTGATTGAAAGAAAACAAGTGGTTGAAACGTTGGGTGATCCAACTACAATTTCTTTGGCCGGATCTTATGAATTATTAGTATATTCAGTTGGTGATAGTGATTCAAGTACTGATTACATCGTTGTGTTATTAGATGATAAAGTTTATGCTTTAAATGAACATTCGAATGCCGATGGTAATCTTGAGAAAGACTTCGACATCACACCGTCTCAATTGAATCAACTTTCACACACGAGTGGAGTAACTTATAACGAAATGGTTGATCAAATTGGACAACCAGATAGTATCTATCATGACTTCCCTAACTCTGTTATAACTTATGTTTGGTATTCAGATACCGATGAAGATTTCTCAGAAATCAGTTATATCACAGACTTCCGTGATATTATGGTTGGTATTGGTCATCAATTACAAGGTGAATAATTAAAAATAGCCCCGCTGATTTGTTATAACGCAAATCAGCGGGGCTTTCTTTATGTTTTTATGCGAAGATTAAGTTAACAATCTCTTCTAAAGTCGTATTTCCAAAATATTTATTCACATCAACATCAGCTAAAGCTTCTGTCACTGCTTGGCGTTCATATCTTACGCCATTTAATTTCTCTTCAACATCTTTAATATTACCTAAACCAAAGAAGTCTCCATAAATACGTGCATCTTTAATGATACCTTGGCTCACATTGAAGCGAATATCAACAAAACCGAATGGGAATTTATGACTTTGTTCAACATCAAAGTCCGGTGATTTACCGTAATTCCATTCCCAGTTTCCCATACGTTCTTCACGTAGTTTATAAACGCCTTCCCAAATCTCATCTGTTAATTTTAATTCAGGGACGTCTTCACGTTTGTCTACACCGAAAATTTCTAAAAGAATTAAATCTCTAAACTCTTCTGTTGAAAGATCACGGTATTTTTCATCCACATATGGTTTGATGTTTGTGACACGTGAACGTACAGACTTAATACCTTTCGATTCGATTTTAGCTTTTCTTGGTTTTAGAACGTTATTTGTCTCGTCTAAGTCTGAATCAAATAAAATAGTTCCGTGAGCTGTCATTCGACCATCTTTAGCATACATAGCATTTCCAGAGAATTTCTTCCCATCAATGAGTAAGTCATTACGCCCTTCTAAAGCTGCTTCCGTTGCTCCCATCTTATGTAAAGCTTCGATTATCGGTTCCGTCACACTCTTGAAGTCACGGAAAGTTCCGTCATCATCTTTAATAAAGCAGAAACAAAAGTTTCCTAGATCATGATACACTGCCCCGCCACCAGACATACGACGAACGACTTGCACATTATGTTCGTCAACATATGATTGGTTAATTTCTTCCGTCGTATTTTGGTTACGTCCAACGATAATTGAAGGTTCATTAATATAGAATAGCAGAATTGGTTCGTCAACTAGACGATTTTCTACTAAATAAGTTTCTAGTGCAATATTCAGACTGGCATCATAATTATTACCATTATCCACAAAAATCATAGTTGTTATCCTCTTTCTCTAAACATTTTCTTTAATTGTCGCAACAGTTTCTGTATTTAACTCATCTAAAATTGCTGTCACTAGACGAACTGTATTCTTGAAGTCATCTTCATGAATCACTGAAGTTGTTGAATGTAAATAACGAACTGGAACGGTAATTGCGATAGATGGAATACCTGCTTGAGCTGTATGAATCGATCCAGCGTCTGTTCCTCCACCTGGAATAAATGTATATTGGAATGGAATGTCATGTTTTTCAGCAATGTTTACGACAAAGTCACGCAAACCTTTATGTGAAATCATTGATGCATCAAAGACAATGACTTGTGGCCCTTTTCCTAATTCACTATCCGCTTCTGCTTTGGTCATACCTGGCGTATCTCCTGCAGTACCCGTATCTAAAGCAATCGCAATATCAGGGTGAACTAAGTTGGCGGCAACTTTTGCACCACGTAACCCAACTTCTTCTTGTACGTTTGCACCTGAGAATAGTACAGTGTCATGTCCTTTTTCTTTTGCATATTTTAAAACTTCAACCGCAACAGCAACACCAATACGGTTATCCCATGCTTTTCCTAATAAGAAAGGTGTGTCGTTTAGACGACGAGTTTTAATTAACGGTGTAATCATATCACCAGGACGGATGCCCATTTTTTCAATGTCTTCTTTTGATTGTCCTCCAACATCGATAAAGATATCTTTCATATCAATTGGCTTTTTACGCGCTTCTGCTGTCAATACGTGAGGTGGTTTTGATCCAGTAACCCCTTCGATTTCTTTACCTTCTCTTGTTGTTATAACTACTTCTTGTGCGAGTACAACTTGACTCCACCAGCCACCAATCGTAACGAATTTGATGAATCCTTTATCAGTGATTTCACTGACCATGAAACCAACTTCGTCCATATGTGCTGCCATTAAGACTTTAGGTCCTTCTGCATCTCCGGTATGTTTACCGAAGATCCCTCCTAAACCATCTTGAACGAATTCGTCCACATAAGATTCAGTTTCTTTCTTGAAAAGTTCACGGACTTGCGTTTCATTTCCTGCAATTCCATTAACTTCTGTTAAGTTTACTAATAATTCTTTATTCAATTCCATACATTCATTTCCTTTCTGATTTTCCTTCATACTGAATATTTTAACACGTTTTCATTATAAATAGTGGTTATAACACTTAATAATTTGACGTTTTCTATATAAGTCATTACTCACTGATTTTGACGATTATTTTTCCGATATTTACGTTGTTTTCCATCATTTGATGCGCTTTTGGTAATTCTGAGAAATCTACTACTTCATGAATAATTGCTTGGATTTCCCCTGTTGCAAAATACAGCATAACGTTCTTCACGAACTCTTTCGTCAATTCTCCTTTATATGCATTACTTCTTGGCGTCAGGAGCGTTCCTTTTAGGTGAATTCGTTTTTGCATAATATCTAAAATATTAAATTGCTCTACTTCAGATCCGCCTAGTGTCCCAATCAATATCCATCTCGAATCAATTTTGGCACTTTTAAGATTTAAGTCGTAATATGATGCTCCAATAAAGTCTAAAATAACATCAACACCTTCGTCATTTGTTTCTTCAAGCACCCGTTTGGCGATATCTTCTTCTTTATAATTAATCGGAAAGTCAGTTCCTAATTCTTTCATCTTATCTAATTTCTCTTTGCGACTGGATGTTGAAAAGATTTTGGCATTGCTCAACTGCTTAGCCATTTGGATTGCGGCTGTTCCTACTCCACTAGCTCCAGCATGAATTAAAATACTTTCACCTTTTTTCAAATCACCTAACCAGTATATAGTTTGGTAAGCAGTTAAGAAAACTTCTGGTATCGCTGCGCCATCTTCGTAAGTGAGATTCTCAGGTAAAATCATCGCGAACTCCGCAGGCATGACTGCGTATTCTTGATACGATCCTTGAATCACTAAGCCTGCTACACGTGTTCCCGGTTCTAATTCAGTTCGATCAGAGCGGTTTTCAATAATTTCCCCGGCAACTTCAATTCCTAAGACTGGATACGGCGCCTCTAATTGTTTGTTCTCACGCGTCAGAATCTCAGTTCGGTTAATACCGAAAGCTTTTACTTTAATTAACACTTCACCATTTGCGGGTAGTGGAGTTGGGCGTTCTTCTTGAATTAATTTATCTACGCCACCCGGTTCAGTTATTGACCATGCTTTCATGTTATTCCTCCTAAGTGATTGACTTTTCATGGATAAGTTGTACGTCCTCTCTCCTATGATATCAAAAGTACTAAGAAGAACAAAAATCTTAGCTCAAAATAAAAAACCGCTATAAAATAGCGGTTTGAGTTTGAATATATTATTTTGCTTTTAATGCAGCCATTGTGATGTAGTTGTAAGGTTGGTTGAAGTGAGGTAAGAAGAAAATATCTGTTAACTTCAACGTATCTATCGTTACTTTTTGTTGAATGGCTAATGAGAACATATGAATAGTTGCTGACATGTCATAATGTGAAGCAATTTGAGCTCCCACAATACGGCGAGTTCCTTTTTCAAAGACGATACGGATCTTAACTGTTTCATTATCGCTCATGTAAGGTGATTTTTGAACATCTTCATGCTCAACATAATCCACATCAATACCAAAACGTTGACAAGCTTTTACTGAGTATCCCGTTGATACTAAGTTTAAACCAAAGATTGAAATACCGTTTGATCCTTGAACACCCACGTGTTCTAAGTCAGTTCCAGCAACGTTATGTCCTCCAACGATTCCTGAACGAACAGCGTTACTTGCTAATGCGATGTAAGCTGTATCTTGTAATGCATTAGAGTAAACTGTCGCACAGTCACCAATTGCATAAACATCTGGATCACTTGTTTGTTGGTGACGGTCTACTAAGTAAGCTCCATTCGCAAATAATTCTAAATGGTCTTGACCTAAGTCATTGTTTGGACGGAAACCAATCGCGTTAACTACTAAATCAACGTCATAGTGACCTTTATTTGTTTTAATTGCTTTAACACGACCTTCTTCACCTTCATAAGCTTCAGCTAATTCACCAAAGTGTAAGTCTAAGCCGTTGTCAGCTAAGTTTTTATCCATTAATTGAGCAAACTCTTCATCATAATAGTTTGATAATGATGTAGACATTGCATCGAATAATAATACTTGTTTACCGCGACGTTGAATTGCTTCTGCAATCTCAACACCAATATAACCAGCGCCGATTACAGCAACTTTTTCAATTTTATCACTGTTTAACTCTTCATCAACCGCTTGTCCTTCTTGGAATAATTTCAAGAAGTGGATTCCGTCTAAGTCTTTACCTGGCACATTTGGTTCAATTGGTTTAGAACCAGTTGCTAAGATTAATTTATCATATGATTCTTCTACGGCTTCGCCATCTTTTCTTATAGCATGAACAACTTTATTATCATAATCAACACGATCAACTGTTGTTTCCATTAAGATGCGTGCACCTTTATCTTCAAAATCTCCACTCTCTGTATAGAATAAATCATTACGATTTTCTACTTCGCGAGCAACCCATAAAGCAGTACCTGCTCCAACATAACTAATGTTATCATTTTTCTCAATTAATACTACTTCATGACCTTCGTACTCATCAAGTAAAACATTCGCTGCAGCAATCCCCGCATGGTTAGCACCAATAATTACAACTTTCATCAATTATTTCCCCCTAATATACCTTTTTAAATCCAATAAGTACATCATATCACAAAGTAATTTAAAATTTAAGTTAAAATTTTATGAGTAACTTTGTGAAAACAGCTAGATTATTGGCATAACAGAGTTTCCATCCTATTCAATATCCTTATAATAATTGCTTATAAGCTTGTGAAAATTGAATTTAAGTTATTAACCGCTGTTACAAAATCCTTTTATTCCAAAGTTATAATCTTTTAATCATTACTTGTAGGCAATTCCAGAAATTCGGGTTTGTAAAAATTTGCAAGTTAGGGAACACAATGAATAGTTTGTGAAATAGATTATTATGAAATGTTAAACTCAATAATGTAACAGAGTTGGCATTGGCTGTGAATTTTGGAATTATGGGGATTTAGGTCCTTGAGAATTTCTCAAAGATGGTTTTTCGCAATTTGGTGCCCTGAAATTTTCTCAGGGACACAATTATCATTCCAATTCAAAAAAGCGCCCAACATAGTTGAGCGCTTCCCTATTTAATCTGTCTGTTTTTTGTACCACCATGGTACATATAAGAAAATCATCAACATCGCCACTGCGATCCAAGCCATAATAATATAAGCTAACTGAAGTGTTAGTGGCTGAGTCAATACAGCAATCACTGCATACACAAGCAATTGAATAAAGGCAATGACCAAAGATGTTCCTTGAAATGCCTTAACAATAGACCCTTCTCGGTTTGGATAAATAATTTGAAAAGGTTGATTACTATATAATTTCATCAATGGAACTAGCTGGATAAACGTGAGTACATGACTCAAGATACCCATTCCTAATAACATCCAAACGTTACTTGTCATCATAATCAGTACTGAAATAAATAATGTTACGCGTAGCCAAACACCACTGTATGCATTATTTCTAAATATAGCTCTCAAGAATAAGAATGAATAGCGGTTATTATTCAAGTTCTTCATGAATGACAGTACCCCATCTAAATATGGACGGCGTTTAATCGATGGTCTCAAGTGAGGTACATCCGCAAAAATCGAAATCCACTTATATAAACTTGCCTCACGACGCGTCTCTTCTTCCACAATATGATCAAAAGCCACCCAGCGGTTACTTCTTTGAGTCATCGTCCAGGCGATATAAACAATCAAGAGTAAAAGTATCACCAAAGGTATGTATATATTAAATGTCACAGGTAAACTAAACGTTATGAATAACGCGACTGCAACTAATAAAGTGTGATGCCATCTGGATAGAGGTCGCCCAATAATCTGAGCGAAGCCTAAATTAAAAATATCTAAATACAGTAACGAAAAGCTGACTGCTTTGAAGGCAACCATATAAAGAATCAGCAACCAACTTTGGCTCAAACTCCAAACAGAAATCAAATCTAGAAACGGCATGATCATTGCTGTTCCGAGTGAAATAATAATCGCTGGTAAGACTAAAGATACTAAAGCACCTTTCAACCAATAACTATGCCACTCTTCTCCTCGAGCAAACAAATAACTTTTGTCAGGATCCTTCGTAAACCACATCGGCTGTCCAAATTGAAATATCGTTGCCAACCAAATGACAACACTCAGGATAATTACCCAACGAATAACACTTAAGTCTAAAGCTTGTAATTGAATCAGTAATTCACGGTAATACAATGCACCAAAAGCTAAGATCACTAGCATAATAATTGAAAAGTGATCATTCATAATTAGCCTTGCATACTTACCAATTTCCTTTAAATAATTTGAAAAGCGCTGTTGCCATAAGCTTTTGAAGTCACCCATTAAAGCGCCTCCTCTTGCTCAGTCATCGCGATATAAATATCGTCTAACGAAGCTTCCGGCATCATAAATTGCTCTCTCAACTGCGAGACATTACCTTGACCAATTAAAACTCCTGCTCTTAACATTAAGAAGTAATCGCACAACTCATCCGCAATACTCAACACATGCGTTGTGAATAAGATAGCTGTTCCATCAGCTGCACGCTCTTTTAATAAATTAGTAAAATCACGAATCGCAATTGGATCTAAGCCTAAGAATGGTTCGTCAATAATTAAGATTTTTGCATCTGTAATTAATGCACAGACTACCATCACCTTTTGCTTCATTCCTTTTGAAAAATGCGTTGGGAACCAGTTTAGGTTCTTGTCTAGTCTAAACATCTTCAATAAAGGTTCCGCACGCTGCATGGCGACATCAACAGGAATGTTATATCCAAGGGCCGTCATTTCAATATGCTCTCTTAAAGTCAATTCCTCATATAAAATCGGTGTTTCTGGAATGTAAGCAATATTTTGTGCATAATCTTTATGGCTATCAACAATTGATTGGCCGTTAATCTTCACTGACCCTTGTTGTGGTTCTATTAAACCAAGAATGGTCTTTAATAACGTTGATTTTCCGGCACCATTTAATCCGATTAAACCAACGATTTCTCCAAATTTAATTGAAAAATTAACATCTTTCAATACAGGCACTTGTCTGTACCCACTAAATAAATTATCTACTTGTAGTGTCATTATACTCTCCTTTATCAAAGTAAAGTTACTTAGTCATTATATCATATCCATCCGAACTTAAGATGAACTGACAGCGACTAATTAGTTGTATGGTTTGGGTCAAGAATAATGCGCCAAATTTTTAAAGAAACATTTAACTTAGAACGCACAGAAATTTCTTCATAAGTTCCATCTGCTCCAATCACTAATACTTCATTATGCGTCGAGTTAAAACCAATGCCTTTATTTGATACATCATTAGCAATAATCCAATTCGCATTTTTCTTTCTTAATTTACCTGAGGCATACTCAAACAGATTCTCTGTTTCAGCCGCAAAGCCAATTAATACTTGATTCTTCTTCTCTTTACCAAGTGTTGCGAGGATATCTGGGTTCTCAGCTAAATCAAGTTGGAATGAATTATCATTACCTGCTTCTTTCTTAATCTTTTGATCCGCACGGTTAAGGACACGATAATCGCTTACTGCTGCAGCCATCACCACATAATTTGTATCTATAAAGTATTTATTCAACTCTTGTTGCATCTCAACAGCAGAGTCCACATAAACAACTGTAATATTATGAGGCACCTTTAAATCGCGTTTAGTTGAGATTAAAGTAACATCCGCTCCATAAAAACTAGCCGCTCTAGCCATCGCATACCCCATCTGACCAGATGAATCGTTTGAAATGTAGCGTACAGGGTCAATTCTTTCAACTGTTCCACCGGCAGTTGCCACAACTTTTTGTCCTTCAAGCCATTGTGGAGAATTATGACGCATATATTGGTACTCAACCATCTCAACAATGTCTTCTACAGACGGCATACGCCCTTTTCCACTATAACCTTCAGCTAAAAATCCTTCGTCAGGTTCCATAACGACAAAACCAAAAGACTCTAAGCGACTAATATTCGCTTGAGATGCTGGATTATCGAACATTTTAGTGTTCATTGCCGGAACGATCACACGTAAATTATTTACTGCCATTAATGTACTGGACACAGCGTCATCTGAAATACCATTAGCCATCTTTCCTATTATATTCGCTGTTGCTGGTGCAACTAAAGCAAGATCTAACCAATCAGCAATATTAATATGTTGAATCGATGCAGGATCATGTTCATCAAAAGTATCTGTTAGTACTGAATGTTTAGTTAATGTTTGTAAAGTTAGTGGTGTAATAAATTTCTGAGCACTTTCACTCATAACCACCCGAACGTTAGCTCCTTTTTTAATTAATTGGCGCGCTAACTCACCCATCTTATAACTGGCAATTCCGCCGGTAATAAATAAACCTATATTTACTTGATTTAGCATTATCACTCACTCCTTGTCATTATATTAATTGTAAATGATATTGGACGGACTGACTAGTCATATATACTCTTTTTGCTTTATTCTATAAAAATGTGCACATAAAAAAGACCAAGCCGAAGCTTGGTCTTAAAGTCTAATTATTTAAATTAGTTTTCTTTTTTGAATGAAGGTGCTACTAAACCAACACCAGCTAATACTGCTAATGCAGCTGCTCCAAAGATTGCGTATGATGAAGACTCACCAGTTTCTGGTAATTCTGCTTGTCCAGAACCGCTGTTAGATCCACCATTGTTAGATCCGTTTCCGTTGTTAGATCCACCGTTGTTGTTGTCATCTTCGTCATCTGATTCTGTTTCGTCATCTGATTCTGATTCTGATTCTGATTCTGATTCACCTGGTTCAGTTGGTTCAGTTGGGTCTACTGGGTTAGCGTCGTCATCTTCGTTTTCTCCACGTAATTCTTCAGCGTGTTTTTTAGCTTCTTCAGCTTTTTTAGCTGCTTCTTCTGCTTCAGCTTCTAACTCTTCACTTGATTTACCTGAGATTTCTTCAACTAATTTTTGTTGCTCATCAGTTAAGTTTTCTAAACTTGGGTAATCATTTGTAGCTTGTTGTCCTACAACTAATTCGTGTAAGTTAACGTCTAAGTAAGCTTTTTCAGAGAATAAGTTTTCTAATGCAGCTTGTGCTGAAGCTAAAGCGATTTGTGCTTGTCTTAAAGCTGTTTGTGCAGTTGTATTAGCAGCTTGTGCATCAGCTAGTGCAGCTTGAGTTTCTTCAACAGCTGTAGCAGCTGCAGCAGCACGTGATTGTGCGTCTAATAATGCTTGTTCTGCTTCTTCGATAGTTGCGTACTCACCGTATGCATTGTTATTAACATATTCTTGCTCTAAATCAGCTAAAGTAGTTGTTAATTTAGCATTTGCTGCTGAAACTGCGTTATCATGAGTAGTTGCTGCAGTTGAGATTGCGTTATCGCGAGTTACTACTGCTGCATCTCTTACGTTAGCAGCTTCTGTTAAAGCTGTTTCTGCATCTGCCAATTGAGCACGTAATTCTGCTTGAGTATCTTCTGGTAAAGTTGCAAAGTCTTCAGCGTTTACTAAAGCTGCTGCTTCTGCTTGAGCTGTAACAGCTGCGTCATAAGCGTTGATAGCAGCTTGAGCTGATCCTTCAGCTTCAGCTACTGCGTTAGCATAAGCATATTCAGCATTGTCAACTTCTTCGTCGTTTAATTGTTCTGCTGCTGCTACTTTACGAGTATATTCTCCGTAAGATTCAGTTAAAGCATCTACTGCTTTTTGAGCTTCAGTTACTGCTAAGTCAGCTGCTTTTTTCTCAGCGATAGCTGCATCGTTATTTGCTACTGCATCAGCGTATGCTGCTGCTGCGTCTTCAGCGTTTTTACGAGCTGTTGCTAAAGCTGCTTCTGCTGCTTCAACTTCTGCGATTTTTCCTGTTGCTGCAACGCCTGGACGAGATTCAACACCAATTTGTCCTTCTAAAGCAACAATTTTAGTTGTGATTTCGTCTAATAAACGGTAGAAGTCTGCATTAGATACGTTTACTAATGTTTGGTATTCTGTTCCGTTGTTATCTTGGTAATAAGCGTCTACTGCTGGTGCAGCTACTGTTGATAAAGTTAAAGCTGCTGCTGAAACTACTGTTAATTTTAATAATGATTTTTTCATTAAAATTTCCTCCTGTATTTTAGGTCTTTTTTGTAAGATAGTCCTAAGCGACATTACAACTGGCAAGTTAACATGCCTAATTGATAAACTTACCAAAACTGAAATTCTTTATAAGAGATAAAGAATTTCTTAAGTTCATCTTAAGGAAACTATACCAATTATTAATTTTATCGTCAATCGTTTTCAGAAGATGACATATTAATGTAACATTTCTGTCAAATTTGAGACTTAATATAAGTATTAGTAACTTTAAGACTTTGGCAATTCAATTGTAATCTGACACAGAATACGTACGTGCATTTCTTATGTCTTGTATACATTATAACTTACTCCTTAAGAAAATCAACAACTATTTAAGAAATTCTTAAACTTTCTAAATAATTTACTCTTGATCGTAGTAGTATAACTCTACTTCATTAGTTGATCCATCTTCAAAAGCTTCGATACTACGCATTTCTGGATCTTCAAAACTTGTCCAAACATATCTTATTTGATAGCTACCTGTGAATAGATGTTCCACAAGATCAGCTTTTTCTAAATGACTTTCTAAATTACTAATAGATAATTCTTCTCTAGCAACATCAAATAGTTCATCTATTGTAATCGGGAATGCTTCATCTAATTTAGGCGTTCTGTTTTCAAAACGCATAGTTGATACTTGTTCTGTTTCAGTATCTACTTCTAATTCTAGTAAAGTAACTCTTTCTTCTTCAATTGCATAATAATAGTAGAAATTATACGTACCAGCTTCTAGTAGCCGACTTGGTTCACCTAATAGTTCAGTTAATTGATTTGGATCGTAATTTAATTTACCTTCTTCTACCATAGATACTAGCTCTTCATATCCAGATACAATCATATCAGCTTCAATTAATGTGTTAGGATCATATGTTTCTGGTGCAAATCTTGAAACGAATGGACTGCTTGCTAGTTCATCTTCAACTTCAACTTCATCCTCAGTTGTCTGTGTTTCTTCACCTTCTATAGTAGATTCAGATTCTTCTGCAACTTCGGGTTCTGACTCTAAACCTTCTATATAATCTAATACTTCAAATTGTAGCTGATCGATTAACAATCCTTCAGTACGTTCAGTAGTATTATGTTGTAATACAAATCGGCTATCAACAGTAACTAACTCATCTGAGCCTTCTATTTCACTAGGTGTTGAAAAGGTAGTATATGTTACATCATTTGAAAGAATTTGATAGAATCCATTGACAAAAAAGTCTTTTGCGTATAGATCTTCTCTACTCTTATTAACCAACCCTTGAAAAACTTCTGATGTTACAACTGGAATATCACTTTCGTAAGCAGTTGATTGGAACATTCCAGCGCCTACTAAGTTACCATCTTCATCACCATATAAGATGATGTTTACCGGTGTCGTTTCTTCTTCTGATTCTGCTGTTTCATCCACATAACTTAAAACCACTATGATTTGTCCATTTACGTTTTCAGTTCTTATTGGCACAGCATTACCAGAGAAGTTTGCTGTAATATCATGTAATGAGCTTCCAACAGCTCCATCTTTATTAATATCAGTTAAATCATATTCGTTGATAAGTGCTTGATAGTCCTCCCATGCTAATACAAAATTAGGATCTTCAAGAGACGATGATAAAAGTGCCGTTAAATTTTCTAAGTTTGCTGCAACATCATACTGGCTTGCTAAACTATTTTCAGTTGGTTCAGCAGATTCATCTGCAGTCACTGAAGGCACTTCAGTTCTTGATTCAGTTCTTGGCGGAATGTATGGATTTGTCGGATAAGTAGGTGTAGGCGTTGGAGTTTCTTCTGAACCATCCCCGTCTGTTCCCTCTTCATTTTCTTCACCAGTACCGTCTCCATCCTCTTCTTTAGGGTTCTCTTCGGGGTCTGGCTCTGAGTCCGGGTCTGGCTCTGAGTCCGGATCCGGATCCGGCTCTGGATCTGGTTTTGGATCCGGATCCGGCTCTGGATCTGGATCTGGATCCGGCTCTGGATCTGGATCCGGCTCTGGATCTGGATCTGGATCTGGATCCGGCTCTGGCTCTGGATCCGGCTCTGGATCCGGCTCTGGATCCGGAACAGGTGTTTCCTCAGCCGCAGGGTCCGATACAACAGGTAGCCCTCCATCTTCTTCAGCTTGCACAACTGTTGCCATCGATCCAACAATTAAATTCGCACTTAGTAAACTTACGACAAGGGTCTTTAAAGATTTCTTCATCTATGTCACTCCTTCATATTGTATGTAACAATTATATCATCATTCTTAAGTTAATGTAGTCAAAGCAGAAGTTTCTTATAAATATTTCTATATATTTATATTTAAAGTTGTACACAGCAAAAAAAGGAGGCTTTTTCAAGCCTCCTTAAATAAATTTGATTAGTCATCGAATTCAACGTTTAGGATGTCTCCTGTTTCTGCATCGATTTCAATGTGTAATTTGTTATCATCATCGTCTCGATCTGGATTTTCTACACCATCAATTTCAATTTCCCAACGGACTCTTCCGTCATCGCTATCTAAGTCCCAATCAGTGATTGTTCCTTCGCCAGCTTCTTCTAAAGCAATTTCAGATGCTTCATCAATGGTGATTAAGTCTTCTAAGACTAATGCTTCACCATCGTTATCATTATCGTCTTCATTATCTTCATCGCGGTCAGTAATTTCTACTGGGTCTACACTAAAGTCCACTTCGTATTCAATATTATCTTCAAATCCATGAATCGTAATTCGGTATTCTTCATTTCTTAATTCAACTTCTAACTCTTCTATTTCTGCATTAGGGTATTCTTCTTGGAATAGTGCCACTGCATCATTAAGGGCTACTTGTAAGTCACTCTCTTCAGTTTGGGCTTCATCTGTACTTTCAGTACTTTCTTCTGAGCTAACTGATTCTTCAGAAGTAGATGCTTCTTGAGAATCATCTTGGGCAGACACGTGTGGCGCAACGGCAGTTAACATTAATCCGGCCATTCCTAACAATGCGAAACTTTTCAATGATTTCTTCATTATTGTATCACTCCTAATATTTTTTTGACTACAACTCTATTATATAACATTTCATTAGCAACTCAAATAAGACGCATATTATGTGCAAATTATATATTGCCATATATATGACATTTTAAAAATATTTACGAATGTTTTTCTGTCTACAGCTACTATTTTATATAAAAAAAGCCACCGGTATGGCTACGTTTCATAATTTCTGAATTAATTCTCTTCTTCTCCTACGATTTCAGCAATTTCTGCATCTGGCATGTCTTCAAATTTACCGAATAAGACAATTAAGAATGAAACTCCGAATGCCAGGATCATTACAATGATGCTGTTAATTAAGTTTTCAAATAATCCATCTGGAGAGATAAAGGCTGGAAGTGCAGCAATTTCTGGATTTACAAAGGCATAAGAATAGAATTCAACAATACCGGCATAAAATCCTCCGGCTAAACCGCCGATAATACTTGCGATCATTACGCGTTTATAAGGAATGGCGATACCATATAAAGCCGGTTGCGAAACTCCTAAAGCAGCTGTTACAACTGCTGTCACTGAGTATTGCTTGTAACTTGAATTATTTGATTTAATCATGACTGCTAATGCTGCACCAGCTAAAGCTAAGTTTGACTTGTCGTTGGGTGTAACATGAATAAGGCCACACAGACTGCGAATACTTGGTTTGTATTAAATACTTTTGCCGCAGGATAAGCGAGTAGGACAGGCAAGAAGTAGAGCACTGCACCCTGAGATAGTTTCTAGGATAATATATTCTGCGCGACCTTCTTGAATTAATCCGTATGTATGTAACAAGATTGTGAAGTCTTATAGAATACCAGCCGCACTTAAGGCTCCTAAGTTTGGTGCGAATATATTTTTTAAGCATCTAGTACTTTATTCAAGATGGTCCCCTGTTTCTCGTCTTTCACGGTCGTCATAAATAATCCTCCATCAATGTTTTTATAGTGGGCACATTATATTGATTTCACTTTCAAAAATCTACCGTTTTTCTATAGTAAATGACACTCGCTGTAAAAAAACTCGTACTTGAATTGCCTCAAGTACGAGCTCTAAATTAAAATTCAATTATTTATCGTCCTCATATTGATTTGCGTTTACACCTTCTTCATCTGCTGGGGGATTATCGTCGTGTCGACGCATCTCTGCTTCAAATTCACCCAATGGATGACCTTCTTCTTGGTCTGCATAGCCATTTGTGTCTTCTGGGCTTAGTGTATTAAAGTTTTGAGGGCCTTTATCTTCTGCTCCATACTGTTCAGGGTTTACACCCTCTTCATCTGCTGGGGGATTATCGCCATGTCGACGCATCTCATCTTCAAATTCTCCCATTCTCGGATCATTATTCGAACGGTTTGATACCGGACGTTTGCTGTCTCCTACTCCCATGAAATCACTGCGCCTCCCTTCAGACTCTCTTTCCAGGCTTGTTTCTTCACCTTTTAAATAATCATCTTCATCATGGTAGTCTGTGGATGAAGTCGGTGTAGCTGCTTCTTGATTTTCTTGGTAGTACTGTGAATAATCGGAAGAGTCACCTATATCTCCAGCAACGCTACCTTCTTTTCTATCCGCAAGTAACTTTTCATCAGCCACTGGATCTTCTATATAAGTGACCTCGTTTGACGATCTGTTTGTTGCATCACGGTCAGTTTGCGGTTGCTTATTAAGATTTGTATAGTAGGCTTCTGCTTCTTCTGATTCTCGTGCAGTATCTCCTGCTACTTTGTTACTTTCATCGTATTGAACATTTTCGGTGACAGTATATTGACGGTCGTCTGGGTAAACTTGTGAGTCTACTTGAGTGCTATCTTTTTGATGCTCTTTAGAGTAGTCAGTTTCTGCACCCATATCACCTGCGATAACTGTTGCATTTTCTGAATCAGTTGTTTCATCTGGTGTTGGATAGTCATTCCTTTGTGTGAATGTCTCTACTTGGTTGGGATCATTTTCTTCCATAACATTTACATTCGTATCCACTGAAAGTGCTTCGCCTTCATAAGTCTTCTCTACGACGACTAATATCTTGTCGTCATCAAGTTCATTTTGATAACCTTTTAAATCAACTGGGAAATTCTCATCCTCACCGTCGTCAGATCCAAAGAAATCAGCGATTCGATTCCAAAATGATCTATGGTCATCGTCATCATCATATTCTTCTAACTCAACGACACTCGCGGATTGATTTGCTTCTTCCACAACATCATCGTCTGCATAGAGTGAGATTGCACTCACAGGTATTCCGGCATCTGTTAAATTTTGAACTGCTTTATTCGCTTCTTCGATTCTGTCATAGACTGCATATACAAATTTTTCATCCATGGTAGTTCCCCCTTAAATAGTCTCTTACTTATTATAAATATTATACCGTGGTATCGTTTTCTATACAAACAATACGACAGCAAGTCATGAAAAGTCTTATCATTTCTTGCTGTCAGAATTGTTATTATTCATTTGTCATTGCGTTTTTATTCTTTCATTAAATCATAAATTTCTTGTGGGTCAATGCCAATAGCATTTGCGTAATCTTCATTAACAACGAGTTCTAAGTAGTTAGCTAACTCTACAGGTGTTGTTGCTGGGTCAAGGTCTTCATCGATAATTCTAACTAACATCTCGGCCGTTTGAACACCAAGTTCATAGTAATCTAGTCCGTAAGTTGCTAGACCGTTTTCTAAAATCATATCATTCGATCCACCGACCATTGGAATACCCGCTTCTTTTCCGATTTCTCCGACAAGTGCCATCGATGCAGCGATATAGTTATCTGTTACTAAGTAAATTCCGTCCACTTCTTCATTAACTAAGGCGTTCATTGCTTGGCTAATATCATTTGTTGATGAGATTGTCTTAATGACTGGTTCAATGTCTTGCTCTTCTAAGATTGGTACCGCGATATCGACTTGGTATTGGGCATTAATTTCACTCGAATTATAAATTAAACCAATTTTTTCTGCTTCTGGTACTAATGGGAGTAAAATTTGATTGATTTGTTGTTCAATGGGTCCAATATTTGTTGTTCCAGTTAAATTGCGTCCTGGTTCTTCTAAGGAATCCACCACGCCGGCTCCAATTGGATCCGCTACAGATGAGAATAAAATGACCTTATCTTGAGTTGTATTTGCTAAAGCTTGTGCAGATGGTGTCGCAATAGCGAATAAATAGTCACTTTCTGCTTCAATACTGCTTGCGAGTGATGGAAGTTGGCTAACTTCTGCTGCAGCGTTCACATAATTGACCGTCAAGTTTTCTCCTTCAACATAACCTAATTCTGCTAAGCCTTCAATGAAGCCTCGGTAGTTTTCATCCAATGATCCGTGGACATTGAATTGTAATATCCCGACGCTAATGGGTTCTCGGTCTTGTGCGCTGACTGTTGTTGATGAGCCGTATAGGATACTCATTAATGCTAAGCTGACAACTAATAATAGGTTAATAATTTTTTTCATGTTAATTTCTCCTTTTTGATTTGACTAAAAGCGACAAAAAAACCTAGCGAGAAATATAATCTCGCTAGGCAGGAAGAAATTAAATAGGTCCCTCAATGAAGAACGCATCTTATCTCACACTCGCAAAGATTATAATCTCTAGAATAATCTATGCGGGCTCCACACTTTTTTAGCACCTCATAGATACAAACAAACGCTTGTACGTGTTTGTATCCAATTAGGCAAGATACAAACACTATCTAAAGTTGCTAAAAAAGAAACGGTTATGTTGTGAAATAAGTTTTGAATTCATCTTTAGTCCTCCATTGATTTGTTAATTAGAATTATACAGCTTACATTAGAGTTTGTCAATCCATTTTAATCATTTTATCATTTTCATCATATTAAGTTACGCCTAATAGCGAGATACTGCTTTTTTAAGCATCTGGATCACCTTAACCTTTCTTTATAGTGTCGGTCAAAAACAATCCTTTTCACTCCCTTCAGCATGCCGTATTCAATAAGCAACACCAACCACGACCTCTTTCTAAGCCCTTGAGACACATAAAAAGCCCCTACGCACTACGTGCATAGAGACTCGTTTGGAATGTATGAATAAGTTTAGAAAGATCACAAATACTCTCAGTTCTAACTTTTCGCACTGAGGTTTTTCTTGTGTGTAATTGTGAAGTTAAATGAAGCGATAATGAATGAGTCACAAAATTCTTATGATTAGTCTTTATTAGTTTTAAAGTCATCATGAAAATCATACCCACTCTCATTGTTTGCTCATCTTTCCTTCATAAATCTATTGTATTACAACGACCTATGCTTGTAAAATAAAACACACCCTATTTTAAGTTAATTTCCCAATATTTTCCGGCCATTCAATGATTGGATTTTTCTCTCTTTCTAGGTAATCAATGACTGTTTTGCCATCTCGATCAAATTGCAGCATGCAATAATACGCATCATGATAGAAGATTAGTTTATAGCCATTCTCAAAGGCTTCGGGTAACCACTTTTGCTTTGCAGCGATAGTGTCCATAGGATAGTCATCGTAACTACTTACCCATGCTGGATTCATTGACGCTACAGTAAGGAGTAAATCTGACAGATGTAGTAGAACTTCGTCTTCTTGAGTCAATTTAACTATTGCTAAGCCATTTGAATGTCCACCTGTATGAAACATTTCTATACCTGGAATGATTTCAATCCTATCTTTGAACACTTTGACTTGTTCTTGAATGGGTTCCCAGTTTTCTTTGAGGTAGGTTCCTTTAGTACGAACGTTGGGATTTTGTACTTCTTTCCATTCGATCTCTGTCATATAAATCGTAGCATTTGGGAAGACTGATTCAAAACCCTCCTCAGTTGCGCGAGTTAAACCACTCGCATGGTCATTATGCATGTGTGTCATGAGGATGACGTCGATGTCTTTAGGTGTTAAATTTAGTTGAGACAAACTTTCAGTTAGTCTTGTTTCATTTTGAACACCGATATTACGCCAGTCTTTTTTATTGAACTTATTCGTTTCAAATCCAGCATCAATTAAGTAATTGGTGTTTTTAAATTGAATGAGGATAGGGTCTTCAACGGAATTCATTTGGTTATGATCATTGTTTGGATACTTTTTAGACCAGACGGCTTTAGGCACCGGTCCGAACATGTTCCCTGCATCATTCAGTGTTGAAGTTGATTCTAACCAAGTCAGCGTCATATCATGGAATTTTAATGTATTCATATATTCACCTTTCTATGTAACTGTTTTCATAATCATTGTAGCATAAGTTCTGTGGCCTCTCCTTAATTTTTACTTATAGTCCTGAATAATTCATAGTTTTACTAATAGTCTTTCCTAACATTGATTTAATAGTCTTTAAAGTAATCTGCTTCATCACCCATTAGGTGATGAAAAAAGACCCCCTTTCTGATATGGTTAATTCACCAC